>JABHWQ010000450.1 GCA_018657655.1 Chloroflexota bacterium
GAGCAAATGAGAGTAAAGTCTTAACAATTGAGACAGATCTTTCGGTTTGACTGCCAATTATTTCGATATGTTTCTGCAGCCTTTCATCATCAGTTTTGCTATCGAGCAACTCGTTATGCATGGCAATTGCCGAAAGTGGATTGTTCAATTCATGAGCAACGCCGGAAACAAGTTCTCCGATAGCAGCCATCTTGGCAGATTGAAGTAGTTGTTCCTGGCTGGATTTCAATTCATCCAAGGCGGATTGTAACTCCTCGTTGGAGTTAAGTAGTTGTTCTTGAGCCCGTCTCAATTCGGAATTGGAGGATTCCAGTTCATAGGCATGAACCTCAATTTCGTCGTATTGTTCCCGAATTTTATCCTCAGCCCGCTTAGATTCAGTGATGTCATGGAACACGATATATATCGTCCGGTCTTCCATTCGCAAATATCGTACAGTAACGCATTTGGTGATCCCATCCTTGCATCTAACATAGAATTCCCGTTTTACTGTCCTTTTGTTGTTTAATGCCTCTTGATCACCTGCCCAGTAGGCAACCACCTGTTCTCTATCTTCATCCTTGGTAAAAACTAATTCAAACCAGTCCTGTATGGAAGGAACTTCGTCAGTTGTGTAACCAAACAAATTATAGAATTGTGGATTAGCATACTCTGTTTGCCCATCCGGAGCAAGAAACCACATTGGAAAAGGGGAAAGGTCGCTCATTTGCCGGAAACGTTCCTTGCTTCCACTCAACTGGACCTCAGCCTGATACAGTTTCCCCTCGGTTTCAACTTGATCCAATACCCGCCTGACTACTCGCGGCAAGCTATTCATGAACCCACTATCTTTGGTCAGGTAATCTTTAGCACCCAGCTTCATCATTTCCACAGCTGTTTTCTCATCACCTCTACCCGTAACCATTATGAACGGGATCATTTTGTCCATTTCAATCAGTCTCTCTATCACCTGCTTTCCGGTCATGTCAGGTAATTGGTAGTCAAGCACAATCAGCATCTCTTCATTCGAGATTATTTTCTCGATAGCTTTATCGCCTTTTAATGCAGACTCTGTTCTAAATCCCGCCCTTTGCAAAGTTCTGCTTATCAGATTATTTAGACCTTCATCGTCCTCTACAACAAGGATTGTGAGTTCTGCTGCAGGTTTTTTATCAATCACATATGAATTCACCATTACATTCTCCTTAGCCTTCGTTTGCTTTGCCTGTCATTATAGGTAGGCAAAAACTTAATCTACAGCCTCTGCCAGGCTTGCTCTCAACCCATATCCTGCCGTTATGTGCTTCAACAATCCGTTTGCGAATAGGCAATCGCAGGCATGTATTCCCATTAGAAATTCCACCCTTCATGTGGTAGAACCTGTCGAAAAACCTTTCGATGTTTTTTGGAGGAACGCCTCTACTCCAATCGCTAACACTAATCACCATTTCTTCATCTACCTGTTTGGCCTCTAAAACAACTCTGGTTCCTTCATTGGATGATAATGCAGCTCTTTCTACTAGTTCGGTAATAACTTCTTCAATCCGTATCACATCGATATATAGTGGCTGCCCAGTCTCTAGCCGCAACGCCTTGCCAGAGATCATCGACCATACAGGAAAGCTTATCAGCTTGCTTTTCGATGGTTCTGAGAAAGTCCTGCTGGACATCATATTCCCACTCCATATCTCGTAGAACCAGACTCCCGGATAGACCCTTGATCCCTGTCAGTGAGGTACTTAACTCGCGGCACACACTGCCCAGTAGTTCCGTCATTAGACTATTACGTTGTCCCAGAATGATTAATCAGGATGTCATCTTCTCCATGAGTTCCCAGTCACCTTCAAAGTTCCCCCAGTTCCGGTATTCATGGACATGACTTTTCCATCTAATCATACAACCATTTCTCCAGACCGGATGCATCATCGAGGGCAAAATATTCCTGCCCAGTATCCTCTGTCGTTTTGTTCTCCTGCAACGTATGTTTCATTTAGTCAAAAACTCGGATACCAACATCTTCAAACGATAGCATTTCATAATCAATGATTACACTCGCATCCGTATTACATGCATTCATTATTCTCCAATCAATGTCCTGCAGAAAATCAGGGGTGAACTCGCCCAACAAAACAAATCGCATCACAGCTTTACGGCCAGTCAGATTCTGGTAATTTCGAAGAGGTTTGGATATATCTTCACTAATACCCGAAAGACTTCGGGCATGAGCACCGCCCTGACTCTTGCTTATTTCGATTTCCATCAGTACGTCTGCTCCAAGTCGCATCAAACCATCGACGCCCATTATCCCGTTCTTCCCCTTGACTCTCACGTTTCGCTCGATGGGTCCATCGTATTTCTTTTCGAGATAGTCAAATATGCATTCTTTTATCTCAACAGTCGACATTTCCCCAAGATTGAACTTCAGATGATTAACACCTTTCTCATCAGCTTCTTCAAATTCCCTAGCCGAATTGACGGTACAACTGGCAAGCTCGCTTGAGTATCCATCCACTGTTCCGCTAACATCTATTCCGAGTATGCATATTGGAACGCTAATTTGCCTTTGGATAGATTTTAGGGTTCTAACTGACTCACTGAACGACGCACCTATCCAAGATTGACCGGATTTCCTTTTGAGATACTTTTGCGAGTTGCCGGTCTGAATGATGAGCACTGCCAATTCAATTCTAACTTCTTCAGATGCATGGGCTTTTTGAAACAGAATGAAATCATTACGCAGAGTTGTGCTTCGAAGACCAATTTTTAGGCCTATGCCTTCCTTTGTAAAATCGAATGCGGGCAAAACCTTTTCATCACTGTTTTGCACCGAGTGTCCATTCTCCCAACCTCTCTGAACAAATTCCTCCCGTAAGAGTTCGATGTATTCATCAGGTGAAAGATACTGAATGTCCTTTTTCGGTTTCAAAATCACATCTTCTATTTCACTCTTCATCGCTGTCTTGGCATTGAGTTTCAAATCACCATAATGATGAGAAAATGTTTTTAGAGAGAGTTTGATGTCATCTTTATCTTGTAAGGGAGTTTGATTCGGATCACTGACAATAGCATCTATGGCAATTGAAATGTGGCTGGCTCGATCAGGCTGTGTATTGGGCCCAAGCTCAGAGTTCGATTCAGCGGACTCTGTTTGTTCTGACTGATCCAAAGATTCTGAGGTTATGCTTTCGGTTCCGTCGTGAGTTTGTTCTTCCACCTGTGTTGACTCTTCAGTGACCATCATCTGCTCTGCGAACGCCTGATCCAGAGTATCTTTGACCAACTGCAGTTTGCAGGGTTTGTTCAAATATGCAAATACACCAGCTTCCTTGGCCAGTGTTGCCAGATTTGCATCCGGATCAGGCACTGCTGTTAGTAGGATTACGATAGTATCCTCGCATATCTTGTCAAACACATGGATAAGATCAAGCCCGGACATCTCAGGCATCCTGATATCAGACATAATGGCATCAAAGTGTTCCTGTATGACCTTACATATAGCATCGGGTCCGCTATGTGAATCGACAACGTCATAACCTGAAGCATTCAGGAATTCACAGATAGCACTGCGTACCGGTTCTTCATCATCAATTACCAGTATTGATCTTCTGATTTGATCTTCGGCCATTATCCCCTCTATTTCCGACAGTTTGGTAAAAAGCTATGCATTCAAAAGGGCTTCTCGCTTTTCGGTTAGGTAATCCTCAAATTCCTGGAAAGAATGTGCCTCATACTCAACCTCTATACCTTCACAGTAACCATAAGCAACACCCGCATCTCCGAATATACTCCCGATAAAATCTGCACTAAACTCACCCATTAGGACGAATCGTAAACATGCCTCGGGTCTTGTAATTTCACGATACTCCCTAACCGCATCAAGAAAACCAAGTATTGAATCAGACAACAGTCTCGTCGGAAATCGGCCTGCACTCCTGCTGACCTCTAATGCCAGAATTACATCCTTGTCCGGAAGCCGGAGTACACCATCAAACACTTCATTCACTTTCTTGCCTATCACTCGAACATTCTTGTCAATCTTTTTGCCGTAGTACCTTTCCAGGTATGATAGAATGAACTCTTTCATCAATGATGGAGGAGTACTGTCAATATCAATGGTTCTGACTGGAATCTGAACAATATCCAGCCCAATGATACATACCGGAACGGATACCATTCGGCTCAGTGACGTCAAACTGCGCGCAATCGTATGAAAACTCGGGCCTCCCCACGGTTTGCCAGATGCTTTTCCAAGTTGCTGCTGACACGCAGCTGTGGTAGATACATAAATACCCAGGTCTATCTGAGTTGCCTGAAACTCCTGTGCTTTTTGAAACCTGAGAATATCACTCTGCGCTGATGATGAATGAAGCCCAAGTTTAACCCCAACTTTTTCTTTTCGGAAGTCCATCAACTGCGTTTGCTTTCCCCTTTTGTCTACCATTGGTGGCGGTACTTCCCATCCTTTAGCAATGAAATCCGTTTCTATGATACGAACGTATTCATCACGAGACCACTTGGTAATAACGGGGCTTTGCGCCAATAGTATACTTTCGATCTCCTCTTTTATTGCCGGCTTGGTATTTAGATGTATTTCTCCAGACTTATATGAGTGTTTCTCAAGACCTAATTTCATGATTCCCTCCCCATCGCTATCTTTATAGACCGCGATATCCTTTCCTGAAGGACCCTATTTTCTTCTTTCTCAACGTGAGGCAGCAGATACCAGCATTGTCCTGTGTTTGTGGTAAGCTTCGTCTATAGCAATTTGCAGTTCAGCTAGCTCACAGGGTTTTTTCAGAAATGCAGCAGCGCCCATACCTATAGCAGTTGATTCGATAACCGATTCAGGATCAGCTACACCGGTTAGCATTATCACTACCGCATTTGGGTACTTTACTTTTAACTGATGCAAGACTTCCAGCCCATTCATCCCGGGCATATTGATATCGAGGACAACAACATCAAACACCCCTTGAGAGCCCAATAACAGAGCTTCTCGCCCATTTCTTGTGGTCAGAACATCATAGTTCTTTTTAGTCAGATATCGATAAATGATATCTCTGACTACTTTCTCATCATCCACAACCAAAACAGACGGTTTTTGATTTAACGTAGTCATCATTTTCCTCCTTTACCAAAGAGAGCTATCTTCCCAGCCTCTATGACATGTCTACTTTCCCGCTGCTATAGCTGCTCTTCTATTTAGTAAGTAAGAATCTAACTCTTCAAAGGAATGTACTTCATAGGTAACTTTTATACCTTCGGCCAAAGCTGACGTGGCGCTGCCCTCGCCAAACATCTCATCGATAAACGAACGGCGGAAATTGCCGAGCAGGATAAACTTCAAACTGATTTCCCTTTCTGACATTTCGCGATACCCAAGAACAGTATCAGCAAATGCGTAAATGGAATCAGCGCGAAGGCGTGATGGAAAATTCCCTTTTCCGCCACCCAATTCAAGTGCAAGGATAGTATCAACCCCATCGATTTTGGCTATACCATCAAACTCCATGATTGCATTCGATCCCTTTACACAGACGTTTTTCAGGATTTTGGTATTATACTTCGATTCCAAATAGGCAAGGATGAGCTCTTTAATTATTGAAGGAGCCGTTTTATCGATATCGATCGTTTTCAGCGGAGTCTCATACAAATCCAATCCTATTACGCATGTGGGTACCAATATTTGACGGCTCAAATTCGAGAAGTTTTTCACAGTTCCTTCCAAGTTGGCCCCAGCCCAGGCTTTGCCGGAAGCTTTTGCCAATTTCAACTGACATGCAGATGTTGTAACAATATAGAGACCAAGGTCAATCTCAGTTGACTCGGATTTTCGAGCCGTTTGAAATCCGATCATGTCTGTTGGAGAAGCATTTGATCGAAGCCCAAATGTTACACCCACCCTATCCTTTCTATAATCCATTACTTCAACAATTTCTCCGGACCCATCAACCAGTGAAGGGGCTTTCTCCCATCCCTTTGCACTGAAGCCGTCTCGAATGATTTCGACGTATTCTTCTGCTGAAAAAGAGAGAATATTAATACCTGGACCCAGAATGATACCCTCCACTTCGCGTTTTATCGCCAGTTTGCGATTTAACAGATCCTCCCCCGAACGATATGAGTATTTATCCAGCGTCAGTTCCATTGCTCACTCCTTCCACTACCAGAAAATTGTCTTTGTTGGGTTATACCTTTATTCCCCCATCTATTTATCAAAACCTAAATCGTCCCGTCACAGCGAGGACAGACAAATGACGGTCCAGAGCTACTCATCGAGTCAAGTACCATTTCGGCACGGCAATAGGGACAACTCAAAAACCTACCGGAATTGGTATCATTTACAGAACCATGTTTTTCGGCAGATATTTTTCGATTCTTTTCTTCCGTATGTTTATGTACCTCTGCCAGTAATATGCTAATTTTTTCTATCACGCCTTTAGGCGTTATCTTCCCCTTGACAGCATAATCATTGGCCCCGAGTTCCATGGCCCGTTTGCCGTTTTTGGCTTCCCCTAATACAGAGAGGATTATCACAGGAATCCCCTTTGTATGCGGGTGAGAACGGACCTTGTTCAACACTTCAAACCCATGCATTTCAGGCAATATCAAATCCAGTAGAATCAAATCTGGCTTCTCTTTTAGAGTCAATTCCCATCCCTGCTTGCCGTTATCAGTAATGATTACTTTGTACCCTTCAGCTTCAAGCGCATCATGGTACAACCGCTGATACCCTACTGTATCTTCGATAATGAGGATTTTGTCTTTGTTATTAGCTATTTCCATTTCTCACCCTCTAACCTAGTGATGCGCCAACTAAATTGCCGAACAATGGAACATACCAAATTCTCATAATCTTCAACTCTCATTTTTAGAACTGGATCGCGCACTTCGAACATATGAAGTGCGCGGCGAACCAATGCCCTGGAGAACACGAACCATCGCGTATCAATTCCAGCGTCATTTCGCCATTACAATGAGGGCACATCATAGTATCATTGAGACCCACCGCCCTTGAGAGAGGGGCCGCATCCGCCGATAGTGGATTGACGGCAACCTGATACTTGGACTCTTCCTTGATTGATCCCGCCTCACCAAGCACGTGACGTACTTTGCTAAGCATCTCTCGAGGCAAAACAGCTCCTTTTACCGCGTAATCATTTGCGCCCAGATCCATAGCCTTTCTGACGTCTTTTCCCTCACCCAACACCGAAAAAACAATGACAGGGATCGATCTTGTGCTGAGATGAGCACGTATTTCTTTCAAAACCTCGAAACCGTGCATCCCCGGCAATATCAGGTCCAATAAAATCAAATCGGGCTTTTCATCCAGCGCCAGCTGCAATCCCCACTCGCCGTCATCAGCATCGATTATTTCATACCCTTCAGCCTCAAGAGCATCTTGATATACCCGACGATATCCGGCGTTATCTTCGATGATTAAAACTGTACCTCTATCAGTGGTTTTTACCATTTGTTCCCTCGTCTGTTCCAAATCTTATTTAGCCAAAGGTACCTTGAAAACAAATCTGCTCCCTTCTCCTTCAACAGATGTAACGGATATGTTTCCGTTCTGCAATTCCATAAATTCCTTAGCAATGTATAATCCCAAACCAGATCCACCGTCCGGCGTAGGACTACCGCCAAAAATCTGATTCCTGGAAAAGAGTTTGGCGATTGTATCGGGAGACATACCCTTGCCTGTATCGGATACTGTCACCACAGCACAACTACCATTTCTTTCAGCGCGAATATCTACAGATCCGTTCTCCGTAAACTTGAGCGCATTGTTGATGATGTTACACAACGCCTCGACCATCTTATCTTCGTCAGCCAGCACCACAATATTCTCTTCTGAAAATTCCACATTCAGCGCTAATCCCTTGCTCTCCATTGGCTCGCTATATTCCCTTGTCGCATGGCCCACGATCTCCATAAGGTTAACCGGTTCTATTTCAACCGATACTACTCCACGTTCTATCCTCGATACATTGAGCAAATCCGAAATCAGGTTATAGTTTTTAGCACTAATCAACTGCATTTCCCCAAGATACTGCTTTTGTTTATCAGTCAGCTCACCTGCCAAACCAGAAAGCATATTATCAACATATCCTCTGATCACACCAACCGGCGTTCTCAGTTGATGAGATACCAGGGAAACAAAATCGGTTTTCATCTGCTCGATTCGTTTGCGTTCGGTGATATCACGGACAAAACATAGCCGTACCATCTCGCCCCGATAATCAATTGGATTGGAATTAACTTCAATCCAGAGATGCTCTCCAAGGCCATTACTTATAGGCAATTGGCACATGCTCGATTGTTGGATATCGGAGGAAAACTGGCCCGGGTTTTCTATGAGCGATTGCCTTTCGGAATCACTTAACTCGCTCATATTGTCTGTCAGAGCGATAGTCATGAGACGACCGATATTTTTGCCTACCAGATCGCCTCCAGCCAATCCAAACAATTCTGTCGCTCTTTGATTCACAAAAATGATCACCCCATCTTTTACCAAAACAATGCCGTCAGGGCTCAACTCAACAAGAGATGAGTATTCCTGTTCACGTTTTCTAATTTCCGCTTCCGCAAGCTTACGCTCGGTAATATCGCGAAAGATTCCTCTGGCGGCGACTAATTCACCATCGATTATCCTGGCGCCAATACTGCCTTCAACGAATACCTTGCAGCCATCTTTGGTCAGGAAAGTGGTCTTGATATTAACAAATTCCTTTCCCCTCGCCAGCTGTTCAAAAATAGCCGTGCAATGTCTCCGTTGATCTGGTACCAATATGTCCGTGAACCTCAAGTGTTCCAACTCACCCCATTCATACCCCAATATTCGATGCCAAGCCCGGTTGACATAAACAAACCGGCCATCTTTGTCAACGCTTTGAATCAAGTCATTGGCATTTTCAAATAGATCTCGATACCTCTCTTCGCTTTCGTGTAATCGAGTTTCCGTCCAATTTAGCTTCCTTTCGGTGTCTAATTGTCGAATGGCCCTGTCTACCACCTCAGGCACCATGTCGATAAAACCAGTATCCTTGATCAGATAATCCATGGCACCAAGTTTCATCATCTCAACGGCTACCCTCTCATCACCCTGGCCTGTTACCATGATAAAGGGAACCTGCCCATACGTTTTTGTCAACGTTTCCACCACTTGTTTGCCCGTCATATCCGGCAACATATAATCCAATAGAAGTATCGTATTCCCATTTGGCTGGAATTGATCAATAGCTTCAGAACCGGTCAACGCAGAAGTGTTTTCAAAGCCTGCTCTTCGCAGATACCTCCCGATCAAATGATTCAGGTCCGCATCATCTTCGACGATCAGGACCGTAGTATCAACTTTGTAATAATCATCATGCACAGATGAATAACTCATTACCTTTTGACACCTCCATAACTGGAGGTCTTGTTCACGATGATGACCAGTAAATAGCGCATTAGAGATATTCCTTCACCGTCATAGATTCCTGTACTGCCCGAAGCTTTTCCGTGCGCTCCTCCAGCGCAGCCACAATCTGTTCGATTTGCCTCGTTCCTTCCGATTGCTCAGATATCACTTCCTGCGCCTGCCTGAGTTCAGTGATATCAGCAAAAACTGTGGTAAACTCACCACTGCAAGGTGAAAATACAATGATCCTATAATGCTTATTCAGCGGTGCCACGAATTGTTCAACACTTAGCGGTTCTCCCCCTAAAGCCACCCGCCCGTACATCTTTGTGAGAGGGCTATTCTCTGTTCCTGGCATGACTTCGCTCACGCGGCGTCCGGCTATTTCCTTTCCCTTTAGACCCGTTATATCCTCAAAGGACTGGTTGGCTTCGAGAAATACATAGTCGATCGGTTCTCCTTCATCGTTAGTCACTATCGAGTGAAAAGCAATGCCGTTCAGCGAGTTTTCAAAGAGAGTTCGATATCGTTTCTCACTCTCTTGTAGCTGAGCTTCCGTCCATAACAGTTTACTTTCGGTGGCCAGTTGCTCAACTACACGACAGGCTACCTTCAATAGGCGCCCCATAAAATCTTGCTCTTTTATCACATAATCACGCGCACCGAGCTTCATCATCTCAACCGCCGTTTTCTCATCCCCTTGTCCCGTGATGACAATAAAAGGAATCGGGCCATGAAATTCCGTCAGTTGTTCAATCACCTGACTTCCGGTCATATCGGGCAAAATATGGTCCAGTATAAGTAGCATGCTTCGATTTGCATCAAACTTCTTAAGTGCTTCGGTGCCATTAACAGCAGAGGCCGTTTCGAAGCCAGCACTCGTTAGATTGTTACAGATCAAACGGTTCAATCCCTCGTCATCTTCAACAACGAGTACATGCCCCTCAATCTTCCAATCGTTCTTATGCATATATTTTCCCACTCAATACCGGGACTTGGACAATCTTAAGAAAACATCCCAACTGCTGTATCGTATCGCTGAATTTTTCGTAGTCGACAGGTTTGGCGATATAATTAGAGCAGCCCAGAAAGTGGCATTTCTGAATTTCTTTTGGGTCATCAGTGGTAGTGAGCATTATCACAGGCATTTTTTTCAGCTCTTCATCTGCTTTGACTTGTCTCAATACTTCTTGCCCATCTACCTTTGGCATCCGGATGTCCAAGAGCAGTAGGTAGGGGGTACCGCTCTCACGATAAGGGCCATCGCCTCTGCAGAATAGGAAGTCCAATATTTCTTCCCCATCGTGAAAATGGATGAGATCATTGGATATACCTGATCGTTTGAGGTTCTTTTTGATTAGGGCTGCATGCCCCATATCATCCTCGGCAATAAGTACAACCAGTTCGTTTCCATTTGCCATTGTATCGGTTTCTCCTCTCCCCGTCTTTCTTTGCAGGTGATTCAATTCTCTATTGCCATATTCAGAAAATCGCCAAACTGCCGGATGGTCTCAGCGAACTGCTCGAAGTCCACGGACTTTTCGATATACAAGCTGCATCCAAGTGACTGTCATCTGCCGATTGCCCAGGGATCATCGGACACACCGAATACAATCATTGGTACGTCCTTCAATTCCTCATCCCCTTTTTATCTCTCGCAAGACATCAATGCCATCGAATTTCGTAATACTCAGGTCCAGCAATAACATATACGGGATGCCGCTTTGCCTGTACTGGCCTTTGCCCTTTTGTCTGAAAAAGTCCAGCACTTCCTCTCCATCATGAAAATGGATAATATCATTTGACATTCCCTTTCTCTTGAGCGTATTCTGAATCAGACCCGCTTGTCCCATATCACTCTCAGCCACGAGAATGACTATGTCATCACTCATGATTTCATTTACCCGTCATTTCATCGACTTCAATTGGTAATGATACAAAGAATTTGCTCCCCAATCCTTGCTCTGATTCCACCCATATCTCGCCCCCATGTCTTCCCAAAGTCCTTCGGGTAATAGTGAGGCCTAATCCCTCTCCCTGATCGTTCCTTGGATTGAGTTGGTGGAATATTTCGAAAATCTTCTCACTATACTCCTGCCGAATGCCTATGCCATTGTCTTCAACGCAATAGACAGCTTTTCCATCTTCGTTCCACCCAGATATTTTGATCAGACCGGGCCTTTTTTTGTGGTCCAGGTATTTCAGTGCATTATCAAAAAGGTTGGAGAACACGACTCTGAGCTGCTCATAGTCTCCTTTGCATGGAGGCAGGTCTCCCATCTCAACCGTAACCTTCATTTTGGCAATTTCGTGCTCAAATCCTCTTTCAATACTCACTAGCAATTGATTCATGTTCAGATTATTCATTTCAGGCTTCTGCCTCCCTGCCCTTGAAACCTGGGAGAGACCAATAAGCAAGGCTTCCATCTTTGCCGAATTGATCTTGATATGGCTAAGGCTCTCCTCCATATCGGATTCCATTATTAAATCGAGTCTTTCACGTATCTCATCAGGGATATCGAGACCCCTGATAGCATCATTCATCCCTTCTAGAGAGCTATCCAGTTCTTTGGCAAAACCCTGAATATTAAGTACGGGAGACCTCAAATCATGTGAACTGACATAGATGATTTCGTCCTGTTCCATGTTCCTCTTTATAAGTTCAGCAGTGAGATCTTCCAGCTCTTTTTGCGCCTGCATACGTTGAGTGATATCTGTATGAATACCAACAAGTCCGATAACATTTCCCGAATCGTCTTTAACCGCATCGGCACGCAACGAGACATAGATTTTACGCCCTGTTTTTGATATCATTTCAATCTCACTGGCCCAAGACTCGCCAGCCATAATACTGTTAAATACATCTCGTGCTATTTCCGTATCCGCATATAATGCGGGGCCACCACCTTCGGCAACTATTTCCTCTATCGAATATCCAAACAGTTCGGTGAAAGCCTTGTTCTGATAGAAGTGATTACCCAGGGAATCTGACATTCCAATAGCTTCATTTGAGCTTTCAACCGCTTTAGTTATGCGTTGCAGCTCCGATTCCACCCGCTTACGCTCGGTGATATCGGTTGCGATGAGCACAACTGATATTTCCTCACCGGCAAGGGAGACCGGATTCATGCGATTGAGGGAATATCTCGTTCCTTCCGGGAGATCCACCATTGTTTCCACGCTCTGAATCTGTCCAGTGTCGAGAGCTTTCCGGAAAGTATTTTCAAAAATGTCACGATCCTCCGGTGGTACGAACATCAGTGCCCTTTGGCCAACGACATCTTCTTCGTTGTGTCCGGGATTGACCCGATTGACCCTCTGGATCCTGCCATCTGTATCAAGAACGAATACGGAGTCGGGCAACGCCTCGGAAAGAGTGCGCTGGAATGCTTCCGAGTTACGCAAGGCATCCTCCGCCTGTTTGCGTTCTGTAACTTCATGATTTGACCTTTGCATCTCACTCAGTGAATAGATGGTTATTCCCAGAAGCGGCATGCAATAACTTACGATGTTCGCCCAGTGGGCAGTATCAAAATAGACATCAAACAACTGTTTGGAGAAGGACATATAGATCTGTCCTCCTAAACTGAGGAGTATGGATGCCACAAGCATACCGGTAAAAATATCCTTTTTTACCAAAAACCGATTTATGGTAAGCGCAAAAGCAATCAAGAATAGCATCGCAGAAACAAAATCAAGCGGTCTGGAAATAAACCTTTCCGGGTATACGAATCGAGGCAGATCAATCAAGAAAGCAAGAACTGTTAGCCCTCCACCTATCAGCACACCAATTGTGGTAAACATAACGGCTTCACGTTTGGCGATGATTGCTGTCTTCATTCTGTCTTCCAACAATGCCGCAGCGATTATCATAGAAACCAAGGTAAGCCTTCCGGCAACATAGGTGCCAGGGATAAATCTGGACAAGTCTACGTCTGAATTCTCGAATAGCCTCTCGAAACTCAGGATACCGTGCACAAGGCCCTCACTCCCACAAACAAAAAAGCCTACTCCGATTATCAGGAAGTACCTGCTTTGAGAGCTAATGAAGAACGTAAGGCATGCCACACCAGCGATCATGGAAATTAAGGCACTACACATCTCTATGCATGCATGAAACTCGTTTGAGCTAGTCCAATCAGAGGTGATTAGCATAGGCCTGACTGCCATAAAGACAAAAACAATTGCTACATACAAAATGATATAGTTCTTCATACCATTTAACGTAAAACCCCTTGTTATGCCTATGGCATTTCCCAGCGTCGTCATATCAAGATTTCCCTTGCTTTTGATACTCCCATTTGTTCGAGCAATCCCAACCAATTGCCGTAACTACCTGCTTAGTATTCACGCAACGATTCCTTCTGGTTCAACCAATGATCCACTATCAAGCGACTCTCTCTGATCAACTTTGTCAGGTAATGCCACAAAGAACTTGCTGCCTATTCCGTACACCGAATCGAGCCACATTCTTCCGTGATGTTTGCCCACGATTTTCTTGATTATCGTCAAACCCAAACCTTCTCCAGGGGTTGCATTAGCATCGATTCGGTGAAACATCTGAAACACCTTCTCTTTGTGTTCTTCGGGAATACCTACCCCGTTATCTTCCACACAATAGACTACCTGATCATTCTCTTTGCACCCAGTCACCCTGATAACCCCCTGCCTGTCGGTATCGAGATATTTCAGGGCATTACCCAACAGGTTTGAGAAAACCTGGTTCATCTGCGACTGATCCCCAAAGCAATTAGGGAGATCAGATATTTCCACTTGCACGCCTCTTTCTCTCAGTTGATGTTCAAAAGAGTTTTGAACATCAACTATCAGGGCATTCATATCGAGGTCTGTTAGACTCGGCGTCAACCGTCCCGCTCTAGACACCTGCAAGAGACCTGAAAGCAAGATTTCCATCTTGGACACGCTCGACTGTATGAAATTGAGGGATTCAGGAATATCCTCTTCAAGAACCGGGATAAAGTTTTCTCGTACTTCCGGCAAGATATCTTCTTTTTCTATGATTGAAATCAATTCCTTAACCGATACATCCAACTCCCGGCTAAAGCCCTGTATATTTACCATAGGTGACCTGAGATCATGAGAAGTTACATAGATAACTTGCTCTAATTCCTTGTTTATATCCTCAAGCTCTCGATTGAGCCTTTCGCGCTCCTCTTGAGATATCCTGATCTCGTTAAGTGCCTGTTCAAGTTCGGTATGTGCCTTGATAAGGAGGTCATTTTGTTCCTGTTTGGCTTTGAGAATCTCACTTTGTTCTTTCTCGGCGCTCTTTAGGTTAGTGATGTCAACCATATGTGCCAGAGCTCCAGTCGTTTTGCCTTCAGCATCCTTAATGGGCGCAGCAGTATATATTACCGGCAAGTCCCGGCGATCCGTATCAATGACACATTCCCCACTCACTGTTTTGTCCTTACTCATCGCTTTCTTGCAGAAGCATTTAGATGTGTGACAATGGTTGTTTTTGAATAGGTCGTAGCATTTAATACCCGTTACCTGTTCAACTGTATTGCCAACAGCAGCAGCCCCTGCTGGATTTATAAAGGTGATATTGAAGCCTTTATCGATAGTCAGGGTTGGTGTGGGAATACTGTTTAAGTATCCAACCAGTATTCTTTGACTGTTCAAGCTATCCTGTAGTTCTTTCTCTGATTGCTTTCGTTCGGTAATATCCCTGGTAACACTGACAAATCCAGCTGGATGACCGGAACTATCGTGCATTAATGAGGCAGTTATTTCACCTTCGAATTCTCGTCCTGACTTATCCAAAAGGGTGTATTCTCTCGTATCATTGATTCCACACTCCAACACACTCATCGTGTGATTCATCAATTTGTCATGGTCCTTCTCAGCAATAAATTCGGCCGCATTTCGCCCCACAACTTGTTTCTTTTGGTCGTGTTTGAACATTCGACAAAAAGCCTCGTTCGCTTCTACGACGGTGCCTTCCAGGTCGGTGACGCTCACACCATCCCCAATAGTTCCAAACATTGTGCTTAATTTCTCTTCACTCTCTTTCAGTGCCATTTCTGACCGCTTGCGTTCCGAGACGTCCCTTGCAATCACCAGAAGCCCCTCAGTTTTGCCATGTTTCTGAAGTGGACCTAAGCTAGCCTCGACAGAAACAAGATGGCCCTTCTTGTGAGAAACTTCCAATTCAATTACACCCCCCACATCACTCCCCACCATCATTGAGTTGAAGCGTTTAGACACGGCTTTCACACACTCGGAACTGATGAAATCAAGTTCGGCAAAATTCCTACCAATCACTTCACGTGGTTCATAGCCAAAGATGTCCTTTATCCTTGTATTTGCATTGACAATGATGCCAGACATGTCGAGGTGGATGATTGGATCACTGGCATTCTCGAAGATCGCCCTGAGTTTCTCTTCACTTTTTGTTAGCGCCTCTTCGGCTTGCCTATGTTCACAGATTGCCCCTAATTGCGACGCCACGGAGTCAATGATATGTCTTTCGCCTATCGTGAAGGGACCTTCGTGCAAATCGGGCATTTCCTTTTGGTAGTAGACCTCCACCGTCCCAACAGCTTCACTGGACGCAACTATTTCCGTGGATAGCTTCCAGCGTGTTACTTCAAAATTGGTCGTTGTGTACTCGGTTCCATTGTAAGTTACTCTTGCACAAGTTAGCTCGGGGTACTGCCAAGCATGGGGAAGGGAATCTACGAGACGCTGGAATATTCTCTCCATCTTTTCGGGCAAAGCGGCAAGTGTGGATAGGCCGTAAAGGCAATTGAGCTCTTTGAGCCGTGCGGATAGCTTGGAATTAGCTCTGTTTGCTGCTGCTTCAGCCAGTTTTCGCTCGGTGATATCCCTGAATATTCCCCTGGTTGCAACGAATATTCCATCTTTAACCCAGGCATTAACGTTGCCTTCTACGTATACTTCTTGCCCTTCTTTTGTTAGAAACGTAGTTTGAATGTTTGTGAATTCCTGCCCCTGTATAACCTGGTTTAGTAGGTCCATACACTGAGTCGTTTGATCGGCAGTTATGACATCCGTGAGTTTCAAGTTTTCGAGGTCATCCTTTTCGTAGCCTAATGTATTGAGCCATGCTGAATTTACATACATGAACCTACCATCCGCATCAACGCTTTGAATCAAGTCATGGGCGTTTTCGAATAGATCTCGGTACTTCTCCTCACTGGCGCGAAGCGCTACCTCAATGCGTTTGCGTTCCGCAACTTCATGAGATATGGCGTCACGATCTTTCTTTGTGCGGATAGCAGACCTGAGCCGTGCCAAAAGAACAGGCAACACAATTGGTTTTGTTGCATAATCATTGGCTCCGGCATCCAGCCCGTTGACCATCTCATCTTCTTTATCCCTGACCGTTACAATAATTATCGGTATCGATCCAACTTCGGGATGGGCCTTAAGCTGACGGCAAGTCTCATAACCATCCATCTCTAGCATCACCACATCGAGCAGAATTACATCGGGGCATTCCCGTTCAGCTGACTTGATGCCTTCGAAACCGCTATTAGCGCTTACAACATCGTATCCCTCATCCGAAAGCCTTCGGCTAAGGTATCGGACAAAATCGGCATCGTCATCGATAACAAGCACTTTGGACATAGGACACTTGCTCCTTTTTCATGTCAATCGGTTTTACTTTGGCTGATCATCTATGTTCGGACTGATTAGTCATCTAACTACAAAAAGAGCGGCTCTGAAAGGCATCCTTTTTGCACAAAAGGGAACACTGAGAAGTCCCTGATGACCCCTCAGCAGCCTGGCAATCATCACCCTAACATGAGCTTTAGATCCACGGCTTTGCGTCCCGAACTTTCTCCCGGTTTGCCTTTCTCGGAGCGATTGGGAGCCCCATTGAGATGATCTATCCATATAACCCCGTATTCTTCATCCATTAAAAGTACGTGGGCATACTTTGGCCCACAGTATATCATGAGCCTACAACATACATACAGTTTGTTGAAGCTGGCTAGCCCTCAATTCCGCTACGTGATTCCATGCAGTTGAATTTTCGTGCAAATTCGATTGACACTATTGTATTTGCTCTTTATCATAAATAGTGCGTGTCGGATCAGGAGGAAACATGTATAGGCGCTTTAGTCTTCTTTTAGTATTAACCCTTTCTATATTCGTATCTATGACTGTTACCGGATGTGGAAGTGAATCGGAAACAGCAGCGCAAAATGCAAGTCCAAGTCCAAGTCCTGCACCCACACCAACCCTTTCTCCTTCACCCTCACCTTCATTGGCTATCAATCTCATTTTTTCCGCTTCACCTTCATCTACAACGTCATCTTCATCCACGCCTACCGCATCATCATCTGTTGAATTGACACCCAATCCAATACCTACGCCTACTGGTATTCCTACTCTCACTCCATCACCAACGTCGACTGTTTCTCCTACCCCCACTCCTTCTCCGACAATGTCAATTGAAGAATCAATCGCTGCCATAAATCCCAGCCAGACTTCCTCCCTGGCCGAACTGTTCGGAGCATTACAGAAACTTGATGCGGCTCAAAATGAAGGACTATTTTCTACCGAAGAGGTCCGACAACTGGAAAGGGATTTGAAACTGAAATTCAGTGGATGGATGAGACGTCAAGTCGATGCAATAGATCCGAATAATTCGGATTCTCTAAAGGATTTCCTAAACCTACAGCGCGTGCAGCGCACCGATGAATACACACGGTTCATCGATCCATCTATTAATATTCACAATTACGCCGAAGATCAAATAGAAGAGAAGTTCAATCAATTGATCCGAAACATGGGAAAAGCTATTAATCCAGATGATGTTAATGCGGTCAATAATCTCTTCGATCTACAGCTTATTCAGGCAATGGATATATACAATGAACTTGCTGCATCAGTTACGCATCGTTACGTTGAAGGTCAGATGGCTGATAAATTCAACGAGTGGGTTTTAAAAAGAATAGACGCTATCAACACAGAGGACTCCAGTGCTCTTGATGATTTTTTCTACATCGAGGTCATTGAGAAAACTGAGGAGTATAGTGGCCTTGCCAGTGCCGGCACAATTATTTACGAGAGTGCTCAGATGGGCAACAAATTCAATAATTGGCTCAGGAACATGGCAGATCAGTTGGATCCGGAGAATTCCGGCTTTTTCGAAGACTTGGAACAGCTACGTCTGGCACAACAAACTGATACATATATGAATTTTGCAACCTATGAAACTGATGATTACTTGGAAGAGCAACTCCCGATCAAATTCGGGGAGTATGTCACTGACATGGCAAACAGACTGAGTTCCTCGTCTTCCAGCAGAATCGAAGATCTATATCAATTGGTTGCACTCCAGCAAACTGATATATATGCTGAACTTTCTCCGAACTCAGCAACAAACCATGTAAAAGACCGGCTTAATACAGTTTTCGGCAAAACTCCAGGGCAAACCCCTTCTATAGTGGGCACATTGCCGCGCAATGGAGATCTGGATGTACCAGTATCCCATTCCATTCTTCTGATATTTGACCAAGCCATGGCGCCAACGCTGGTGGAAGATGCCATCTCAATATCCCCCCCCTTACATTGGGAGATAAGCTGGTATGCCGCTAATTGGGAGATTGCAACTTGGGGCAAAGGAGATGGTTATATTGTTGCATTACTGAAACCACTTGGCCCATTGGCTTACAACACATCATACACAATTACAGTCGCACCTGATGCAACTTCGGTAGAAGCAGACGAAATGAACAGCCAATACAGTTTTGGCTTCGCTACAAAAGGTTCGGTTAACCCACCTACAGTAATCAGCACTTCACCATCTGATTGGCAACCAAATGCATCACCATCTGATCCTATTGAAATAACCTTTGACCAGGAAATGAAGCCAGAATCTGTGGAATCAGCAATAAAGGTTATCCCTTCATTTGATTATGGAATTCGCTGGAAAGAAGGTAATACTATAGCCGTCTTGCAGCCATTTGAACCTCTGGCCTTTGATACCGGCTTCACAGTTAGAATTGGATCCAAAGTCTTATCATCCAATTGGGAATCTCTGGGGGATAATTACATTTTAAGCTTTTTCACTGGAATACACGGTATCCCTGAATTTTCGAGTGCAATTCCTGAAGATGGGCAGACAGATATTCCCTCAAATTATCCAATACAGATTGTTTTTGATCGATCAATGGACCCATCGTCGGTGGAAGCCGCGTTAACAGTTACCCCAGCTATTGAGTATACAACCAATTGGGCAGAGGCAGGTTTTGTTTTAAATATCGAACCGTCAGCACAACTGAAAAAGCAGACAACCTACACTTTTGAAATCGGATACGGAGCAACTTCGTCCTTTGGCTGTCCTCTGAATAATCCTATCCAGTTGAGTTTTTCTACATCAGGCGGTTAAACGGTTGGAGACAGGTCAACCATCAATTCTTCGGCTGTAGAACAACCCGTTTCACTGTTGCATAAAATAGATTAGCAGCATCCGCTCCAGTGGCATCGGCTGACGACCGTTCCCCTCTTTGGGATAATGCTTCCTGATAATCTTTGAAATATCTGCCCACGGAATCACCTGATCCATCTCCGCCAGAAACTCTTCCCGGCGGGTCCTTTTCTTCTTATTGTCATAGGCGAGGCTGGCAAACGATGGCCCATTTATCATCGGTAAATCTCCTTGAACAAATCCTGTCACTACTATCCCATGATTCGAGACTTGTTCAGAGCTTCCCTAGGTCGCCTGCTCCTTGGTCACCTGCGCCAAATTCAATCGATTGATGTTGCGAATACCGGGTACTTGAGATACAAGCATGATCATGATAATTATTCCCACTGTTAACACGTAGGTCGTGGGAAGGATAACCAGGTCCATCGAGAACATATCCCCCTGGAAAAGACTGAAGAAGTAGAGTGCAAGAATATAGCCCAGGATAATGCCCGGGATTAGTCCTGCCACTCCGAGTATCATATTTTCGATAGTGATCATTGCCGCTATCCTGTTCTTGGATTCTCCAAGTGTGCGCATAGTAGCTATTTCGCGGCGACGTTCCAGAATATTGACGGTGACCGTGGTGAAGACAATAGCCAGAGCCAGGGTAGCGCCAAACAGCAACATAATCC
>JABHWQ010000141.1 GCA_018657655.1 Chloroflexota bacterium
AATAAGGGTTCTTTTGGGAAATTGCTGGTGGTGGCAGGTTCGATAAATTATATCGGAGCTGCATGTCTGGCGTGCCAGGCGGCAACGCGGATTGGCACAGGATTGGTGACACTGGCCATCCCCAAAAGTTTGTTGCCAATTCTCTATCGTCGAAAACATCCGTCCAAGGAATACCGCGTTCCATATCGAGGGAAAAGTTCCTATCATTATCTGTCTTGCGCTTCATTAGAAATAAGTGTACCTTTGCACCCCAATCATGCAGATGCCGCGCCGCGACTAGACCATCGCCACCATTGTTCCCCGGCCCTACAAGAATCACTACGGATCGACCTGCCACATCACCCAACATGTCCTGTGCACTACTGGCTACCGCCAAACCAGCGTTCTCCATCAGAAAATCCGGAGGTGCACCAACATCGGCACTTCGCTGTTCCAGATCGATCATTTGCTCAACAGTTACGATTTTCATTCATCCCCCCCACAACCGAGGCCACCGCATAATCGCGGGAATGTGAGATAGTAATAGTCAGGTGATCCAAACCGATCTCTTCCGCTCTAGCCTGGGCACTTCCTTTGAGATGAACTATCGGCGCGCCCTTCTGGCTGGAGAGTATTTCAATATCATGCGGCGAAATTCCGACATGCCCGGTTCCCAGGGCTTTCATCCCGGCTTCTTTGCCTGCGAACCGTGCCGCCAGTTCCGGTGCCCGTCCGCGACAATACTCAATTTCACCCGCAGTATATATGCGATTCAAAAAACGTTCACCCCAAGTATCGACAGCTTTGCCAATACGTGAAATCTCGATTATATCTATTCCATGAGCGTGCATGATTTATCTATGACGAGTTGTACTTGTTCATCGCCGCTGCAATGCCCTCGGTTAAAACGCAGCCGATCGCTTCGGCGACCCTCGGACAGGTATCAACAACGATGGCCTTTTCTTCAGGGGTAAATTGTCCTAATACGAAATCGGGATTCCTCATCGATTGATTCGAACCGCTCTCATCATCACTTTCAATTGGGCCGATACCAACACGGATGCGAGGAAATTCCTGATTTCCTAAATGTTGGATAATCGATTTTATCCCATTGTGGCCGGCAGCCCCGCCTTTCTCTCGGATACGAATTTTCCCCACTGGCAAATCCACATCATCATAGATAACCAAAAGATCAGAGAGATCTATCTTGTAAAACCGAGTCAGCGCACCTACGGATTCCCCACTTAGATTCATAAAAGTTCGGGGTTTGGCCAGAACCACTTTCTCGCCTGCAATTTCACCAAAACCCACCTTTGCTTTCGATTGGATTTTGGCAAACTCGATAGCCTGTTCCTTGGCAAATAAATTGATACACTTAAATCCCAGATTATGTCTCGAATTTGCATACACCTGTCCGGGATTACCCAGCCCTACAATTATTTTCACCCTCCCTAGGTCCTCCTGATGGCTAGACTTCGCTGCTATAAACTTGAATAAATTTGCGAAGCGACCTGTCATACGTTCTCTCCACATCATCAGGAAATAGACACGCCGGGAGTTCCCGGCTGGACCAGTGGTAGGAAATGCACTGGCAACAATTGCCTTTTCTGTTGCATGGTTCGTAGGTGCAGTTGCAGTTCTTCTTATTCAAATCGGTTTGACATTCCATGGTCGAACCTCTCCTAGATTCTACCCCAAAACACCGCTTTGTGGTAGTCGATTAGACGAGCGGATCGCCGCCCAATAAAGAAGCCAACCTCGTCAACTAAGGTTGGCCTCAAATTCTGAAATATTCAATCGAATAACCAAAACCGAATATCAAGTGGATCTTATTTCTTCACGCATGAATCTTACATAGGAAATACCGAAGCAAATTACCGTTAAACCCATAAGTGTAATTATATGTGGCCATACCAACACCACACTCTGCCGAAGAGAAACCGGACTCAACAAGTCGGGAAGATACCGCTGATCCACCTCCATACGCGCTCCCGTCAAACCGTGCACTGTCCTCCTCTCTGGGTCAAGTACGATGCCAGCGGCTTCCTTGAACAGATGTACCGGTGATATAAGTACCGTATTATCTTCGATGTCCTCGTGGTGCGCTACTTCTTCAGCTTCGGAATATCTATCCACCGGTTCCATAGTATCAGCAACAACTCCGGCAATCATCGTCATGAACACAACAAACAGTATCCAAAGTCCAAATGGTACCAGAACCGAAACTATCGCACGTTTGAACAACACTGAAAATAGTATCCCTAAACCCAGCCAGAAACCCACATACAGCACACTCATGATATAGAACAGCAATATCCTCGTGATTTCCTCAGAACTTGGTGATATTCCAATTGTCGCAAGTCCCAACCCACACACACTCACTATGATAGCTGCCAACATAATTGCGATGGTTGAAAGTCCAGCAAGAAATTTGCCGTTAATCACAGAATCACGGAACAACGGTTGTGAAAGAAGCCGACTCAAAGTACCCCGGTTTCGTTCACTGTTTATGGCATCAAATCCGAACAGTATTCCAATGAACGGCCCAAAGAAAGCTATGAACTCTAGAAATGAAGGTACCGTTCCACCAGTAGTGAATATGCGAATGAACACTGACTCTGTCGGTGCATCGGTTACATCATCCAGAATAGCCTCAGCCGCTGCCCATGTAGCATAAAGAGTAACTAGGCAAATCAGAAAAATGAGAATGAAGAATCTCCAGCTGCCAAAATAATCTGCTAATTCCTTCCAGAAGACGGCTCTCATGCTGGGCAACCCTCTTGGAAATAGTTCATGTAAATTTCTTCCAAGGCATAATCCTTGCTTCGCATATGTAACGGCAAACTGCCACATCTAACTATCACTCGAGAAACCTCGGCTGTTACATCCCTGTCACTTCGAATAGTGAGCATGTCCCCCGAAGGTTCAACGGTTATTACTCCGGTTATAGACCCAAGGGAGTCAATGAGCCTGGAATTTAATTCGTCTACTTGAATCTCCAGCAGGTTTTCCCCCTGGGCGATTATCTCCTTTCCCAATCCTTCTATCGTTCCCTGGGCAACCAAACTCCCGTTCACAATAATTCCGACCCTGTCGCACACTTTTTGCACTTGATGCAACATATGAGAAGAAAGTAGAACGGTTATACCACGCTTTCTTGACATATCCACTATCATATCCAGTATTTTGTTAACTCCCGCAGGATCGATCCCGGAGGTTGGCTCATCGAGAATAACGAGTTTAGGTTCCTTTACCAACACGTCGGCAATACCCAGCCGTTGCCTCATTCCTTTGGAAAACTTGCTCACATCTTTTTCGGCCACATCAGAGAGGCCAACCGATTCAAGCGCCCTGCCGATCCTCTCTGTAGCTTCCTTATCGGGTATTCGATTAAGCCTGGTAATATACCGGAGGTTTTCACGAGCCGTGAGGTCATCATAAAACCCAACGTTCTCCGGCAAATACCCGGTCATCCTCTTTACATGCAAAGGTTCCCTGGTAGAATTGAACCCTTTTACCCTAACCTCACCATAAGTGGGTTCAGTCAGGCCCAAAAGCATCAGTATGGTGGTGGTTTTCCCTGCACCATTTGGTCCAAGGAAACCAAATATCTCGCCTTCTTCTATTTGCAAAGTCAACTTGTTAACAACGGTAGTCCCGTTATATATCTTGGTCAACTCTGCAATCTCAACAACCGGCTGCCCCAAACCTATCGCCTCCTCAACATTAGGAAGATTAATAGCAATACGGCAATCACTACAACTACTATCACAATGCCAATTATCATGGATGAACTAGGAGATTCCACTTGAATTCTAAAAGCCAAACTATCAGTGGTACCCGCACTTCGAGCGGCAAAATACACACCGTAATCACCAGCTATGGCTTTACTGTTTGGGTTGATGGTTACGTCAATCGCCCTGAAATCTCCCGGCTCGAGGTAGGCGATCGTTTCTGGTTCGAAGGTTATATTCCACTCTTCAGGTGTCCGGGTAGCCGATATTGTGATATCTTCCAGAGGTGCTGAACCTTCATTCTCAATGTAGAGTGTGATATGAGATTCTTTCCCGGCGGTCGCTTTGGAACTTAGCATCTCACGATCTGACTTCAACGCCAGCACATGCGTCCCTGTAACGATGGCTTCGACCTCAACCGTTTCACTAACATCTTCAGAGCTGGCCCTGAATACGATATCGTATTGTCCTTCTTCCACATCAGAGCCAAGGGAAACGCTCATTATGACACTTTCGGTGGTATCTGCTGCGATTTGCAGAGCTGATATTTTTTTCCCTTTATCAAAGGCCGGTGAAAAGCTGACTTCCAAATGTTGCGGCAATTCAGCTAAGAAGTCGAAGGTGCGATCTTCTCCGAGATTGTTGGTTATGGATATCTTGTATTCCAGCATACTCCCCGGTTCACCCTGAAGATTGGGGTAATTGGAACTCAATTCCACTCCGCCCGGACCGGACGGGACAGCCGCATCCCCGATAAGCTCGATGACAATATCAATCGAGCGTGTGATCACTTGATCACCGGTTGCTGCCGTTATTGTTATCGTATAATCGCCTTCATCCGCATCAGCTGCAGG
>JABHWQ010000166.1 GCA_018657655.1 Chloroflexota bacterium
ATAGAAACATGGAAGCTAAAGACAAAATCAAGTCGATTTTACAATTGCTTGAAAACAGATACGAATATAGTGGCTAATTTAGGACTTTACCCTAGTTAATTGCGGTTTAGACGATCCACAAACTCTGGAGCTTTTCGATTCCAACCTGCTTTCTACAGCCACCCCTACTCATGACCCAACCACTGCGAGTAGCACGGGTGGTTCAGTCACAGACCCTGGCGAAAATACCAACACCTATGACGATGGTGACGTAGTAAACCTCGTTGCAGAAGCGGATACAGGCTATACCTTCGTTAATGGGTATCTACCTCTTCAGCATGCAGCGCAGGCAGCTCGGATAAGCGAAAGAACAATAATTCGGGGGAAGGAAAGGAGAGAGAGTATCTCCTTTCCCTCCCCGGCGACCAATTCAATAAGACAACATAAAAAAAGAGCCTTCCCGAATCAGGTATCGGGAAGGCTCTTTTGCTACCCACAGTAACAATTTTTACGCTCAGATCAACTCAATACCGTACCTCAAACTCATTAAACGCGCCGGTGTATTCCGGCCATTCAACATCCACCCTTTCCACCCTCGCGCCCTCGGGTCCAATATGAAGTAGATGTACCAGTTCTTCCAATCTCTCTTTCTCTCCCTCAGCCCGAACCTCCACCGATCTGTCCCCGGAAAGATTCCTTACGTATCCAGTAAGTCCCAACATTCGGGCCTGCTGTTGCACGAACATACGAAAGTACACCCCCTGTACTCGACCGTGAACCGTGGCATAAAGAGAAAGCTTTTCCGACATCGACTAGAGTTTAGCAAAGGACAAACATGCCGTAAAGTATCCACATTGACAATTTTAGTCCTATATTGACGCAAATAGTTAGCAATGCTAAACTTCCCAAAAGCAGATAATCCCTCAGAAAGGGTCACCTTAAAAGCTGGATCAAAACCAAAGAGGTCAATTTGATGTAAATGCCCGATAGGCATTGAGCAGCAGTTCACATTTGGCAATTTTTACAGCAGGAGGACCCAAAATGCCTGAAGAACAAGTGGGGACGATCAGCACATTCTTTGTTAACGTGGGAGTGGCGGGAGTCGATCTATCAGCGCCAATCAATACAGGGGACAGGCTTCACATCAGAGGTCACACTACTGACATAGAGTTAGTCGTAGAATCTATGCAAATCGACAACGCCAATGTGCAAGAGGGGAAATCGGGGGATGCCATCGGGATCAAGGTCCCGGATCGAGTCAGACAAGGGGACAAAGTCTACAAAGTAACCGGATAACGGCACGGCATATCGTGCCCTACATCACAAAGCCTTGAGGAGATTTGCCATCTCAATGGCATTAACTGCAGCGTTAAATCCCGCATTACCCATTTTGGTGCCTGCCCGCTCGATAGCCTGCTCAAGCGTATCGGCAGTAATAACCCCAAAAGTGATCGGCAATCCAACTTCCAGCCCGACACTAGCAATACCTTTGCTCACCTCAGCCGCAATATAATCGAAATGAGGGGTTCCACCGCGTATCACCGCACCGAGGCAAATAACACCATTGTATTTTCCTGTTTGAGCCATCTTCTTGGCAACAAGTGGAATCTCAAAAGAACCCGGGGCCCAAGCGACATCAAGATCATCTTCTTTCACGCCATGGCGTGAAAGAGCATCTGTGGCGCCTGCCAGGAGTTTTCCTGTGATAAACTCATTAAATCGGGAAACAACCAGCGCAAACTTTAAACCTTCTCCTACTAGATTTCCTTCATATTGCTTGCCCAAGGTTTCCTCCTTTCTGAGCGCTATCGCTACGAGATCGCATCATTTACACAGAATAGCACTTACCAGTCTACATCGATCAGATGGCCCAGCTTTTCTTTCTTCGTTTCCAGATAATCGATATTCTCCGGATGCGGTGGAGCTTGAATCGGAACAGTCTCAACTACCCGCAGACCATAGCCATCTAATCCAACAACCTTCTTAGGATTATTGGTGAGAAGTTTCATATCCCGGACCCCGAGGTCAGTCAGGATTTGAGCCCCAATTCCATAATCCCGTAAATCTGCAGGGAAGCCCAGCTCCAAGTTAGCTTCAACGGTATCCATACCGCCATCCTGCAAAGCATACGCTTTTATCTTATTGTGCAAACCAATACCTCTGCCTTCCTGCCGCATATAGAGAAAGACGCCTCGTCCTTCTTTTTCGATAGCCTCCATAGCCATGTGAATCTGCTCACCGCAGTCACATCGGACGCTTCCAAACACATCTCCCGTCAGACACTCGCTGTGTACCCTGACCAGTATCGGTTCATCCCCATTGACGACTTCACCCTTCACCAACGCAACATGTTCATCAGGATCGATAACACTCTTGTAGGCAATGGCAACAAAGTCACCATATCTGGTCGGCAGATGAGCTTCTGCAACCTTCTGCACCAATTTATCATGTCGGCGCCTATAGGCGATAAGTTGTTCAACACTGATAATTTTCAAATCATGTTCGGCCGCAAGTTTTTCCAAATCCGGCAGGCGGGACATGGTGCCATCATCATTCATGACCTCGCAGATAACGGCGGAGGGATA
>JABHWQ010000331.1 GCA_018657655.1 Chloroflexota bacterium
ATCCAACCACCAGCTTTTTACCGATATCGTTAAGCTGGTTATCCTCGACCATCGCATTGGCATTATCTTGGGTCAGCAACGAATGGATATGAAGTCCATTTCCGGCATGTCCTACCATGATTTTGGGAGCAAAGCTTACCGTTACTCCATGTTTGTAAGCCACCGTCCGCAGAGCCCACCGAGCGATGACGATCTGATCGGCTGCGTCTTCTATTGGTACGGGGAGGAACTCGATCTCACTTTGTTCCATCTCTTGATCTCTGCCCCGAATATTGCCTACCTCCGAATGACCATATTTAATCCTGCCTCCCGCCTGAGCTATGGCGGCGAGAGCTTCGAGTCTGATGTCTTCGGTTTTGGAGAAAGGAGAGGATTCATGATACCCTTTTTGTGAAGCGATTGGATACAGTGAATCAGTATCTTTCAGGATATAGTATTCTAACTCTCCCATAGCCTGCAAACTCAATCCAGTTTCCTGTTTCAGAGTATCGTGAGCCTTTTTGACTATAGCTTCGGGCGCACTTGGGAGCGGCTTTCCGCTACGAGTATAATAAGAACATAGTATATCTATTGCAGGAACCACAGAAAATGGATTCAGAAAGGCAGTTCTGAAACGGGGTACAATGTAAAGATCACTGGAGCCTGAATCAATATATGAGAATAGACTTGAACCATCGACCCTCTCTCCCGACGAAAGCACTCGGTCAAGCTGATCCTTGCTATTGATTCCGCAGTTAACTGCTTTCAGCCGACCATCTCCCGCGATAAAGCGGAAATTCACGATTCTGATATCGTTATGTTCGATGAATTTGATGAGATCGGCTTTGGTGAAATCTTCGGGCAGTTTGTCCAGAAATTGAACCAGTTTGTTGGGGTGCAGTTCAACCAGTGAATCTTTCATACGTTCACCTACCTCGCATTAATCTGCTACGTCATTCTGAGTAAAACAACGAACCTCTCGGGTTGAGAGCAGAGACTCTCTACGAACGACATGCCTGAGCCCTAAAACTGTTCCAGAAAACGCAAGTCATTGCTGTAGAACAGGCGAATATCATCGATGCCATACTTGAGCATCGGTATACGCTCTAAGCCCATGCCGAAGGCGAAGCCAGTATAGATTTCCGGATCACAGTTCACACGCCGCAGAACGTCTGGGTGCACCATACCCGCACCGAGTATTTCGATCCATCCCTCGTCTTTACAGACACGACATCCCTTTCCCTTGCAGATGAAACAATCGATAGCCATTTCCACACCCGGTTCGACGAAGGGGAAATAGTCGCAACGAAAACGTACCCGACGATCTTGGCCAAATAGTCGGCGTGCAAACTCGTAAAGAGTTCCTTTGAGGTCGGCCATGGTGATCCCTTTATCCACTGCCAGTCCCTCAATTTGGTAAAACATAGATTCATGCGTTGCATCTATGGCTTCGTACCGATAGACCTTTCCGGGCATTATGACCCGTATCGGTGGTTCTCGCCTTTCCATGAACCTTATCTGCATCGGGGAAGTGTGCGTACGCATGAGCATCGGGCGTTCACCCTTCTCGTTGGTGTAATCTACCCAGAGGGTATCCCACATATCCCGAGCCGGATGGCCCCGGGGGATGTTCAACGCCTCAAAATTGTAATAGTCGGTTTCCACTTCCGGGCCTTCGACCACTTCGAAGCCCATGGCAGTGAAAATTGATGAAGTTTCTCGTAGTATCTGTGTGGTGGGATGAAGTCGACCCAAACGAATCGGATTGCCGGGCAGAGTGACATCGATGCGAGATTCTTCCAGCCGTTTCTTCAATTCCGTTTTTTTTAAGTCGTCCTGTTTTTGGGCCAGCGTTTCCTCTAATAAGGTTTTCAGCTTATTAGCTGCAGTTCCCGCATCTTTACGTTCCTCGGCAGGCAAATCAGATAAACCCCTCAGCATTTGTGTCAAAGCCCCCTTCCGCCCAAGGTAATTGACCCGCCAGGTGTCAAGTTCCTTCAGGTCTTTTAGGGCTTCAAGTTTTTCCAGTGCTTCCGATTTGAGTTTATCAAGATCTTCTAACATCGCGATCCTCTTCAGGGTGTATTATAGGTTAGGTGTAACATTAGGGTCAACAATAACGAAAAAGCCCCCTATCAAGGGGGCTTTTGAGTGAGAACTTAACTCAGACAGACTTCTCTATTCTGCCCCTTTGGCAATTTCCACCATCTTGGTAAACGCGCCCGCATCTCTCACAGCCATTTCAGCTAACATCTTCCGATCCACAGCCACTCCGGCCTGTATCAAACCATGCATGAACTTATTGTACGGCACGCCATGTTCCCTGGCAGCCGCGTTGATTCTGGAAATCCAGAGTCGACGCATCTCGCGCTTACGGGCTCGCCGATCTCTAAATGCATAGCTCAACGAATGGAGCATAGATTCATGAGCTCGCCTGTACAGCGAATGACTGGAAGCTCGATGCCCCTTGGTTAGCTTCAGTACTTTTTTATGCCGTTTCCGGGTTGTTGTTCCACCTTTGACTCGTGGCATGATATCTCCTTATCTTAACCCTTTAGGAAGCACGCTTTTCAGCCGTTTATGATCCGAAGGATGTAGTTCAGTACTTTGCGAATAGGTCCTCTTGACCCTTTTTGGTTTCCTGCGCCTGAGATGACTTTTCCCCATCTTAGTACGCATTAACTTTCCGGTGCCAGTGACACGAAAGCGACGTTTCAGCGCGCTATTTGTTTTCAGTTTGGGCATTGTTCTCCTCTTTTTTTGGCTCCTCCGTCCGCAATTTGCCCGGCGATAGGATTACGGTCATATTCCGCCCTTCCATGGCTATTGTTCTTTCCACCTTCACCTCATCACCCAATACGCCGAGTACTTTTTCCAGTAATTCTCTTCCGATTACTGGATGGGCGATTTCCCGCCCTCTGAACATGACCAATATCTTAACCTTGCTGCCTTGCGCAAGCAGCCGTTTCGCGGTACGCAGTTTAAAATCTATATCATGCTGCCCGATTTTGGGCCGCATCCTAACTTCCCTGAGGCCTCCTGTTGCCTTCTGGCTTTTGCTGGATTGCCGTTCTTTCTTTGCCTGTTCATATTTAAATTTTCCATAATCCAGCAGGCGACATACCGGCGGGTCTACCCCGGGAGATACTTCCACTAAATCAACTTCTTTCTCTTTGGCAATTTGGCGAGCATCAAATAGCGTCATCACGCCAAGCTGCTCACCCGCATCACCGATCAGTCTTACTTCTTTAGACCTGATCATCTGGTTAACGCGATACTGTTTACTCGGTTGTCTTGCCGTATACTTCTTTATTCCCTCACCGCCTGTTTTTGATGATAACAAAAGGTTACACTCCAACAGAAGTGCATGATTCTTATAGCATATTCGTTCGAAGAAGTCAAAGCCTCGGGGACCATTTTACTATGGTATTCTAGCAAATATCACCATCCACCGGCTAACCCATCGCCTTCTCAAGGCCATGCTGCCAGGCATCAGCCAACTCCTCCACAGGCAAATCAATGATCTCAAGGATCACAAAACTACTGCCTTTGGTAAATCCCAGCTTCAGAATTGAGGCTTCCTGTTCAGTCGCGATTTGTTCGAATCGACTCAAATCAGTCGATCCAACTGACACAACAGCTCTTGATTGGCCCTCACCAAATAAACTTGTATCAAGCCTATCGATAATAGGCAGTTCTCCTTCGAATCCAATACCACCGGCTATACAGCTTTCAGCCAGCGCAACCGCCAATCCGCCATCGGAGCAATCATGGGCCGATTTTAAAAGGCCCTCACCTGTGGCAGAGAGCAAGCACTGTTGCACGCGTTTTTCCAATTCGATATCGATCGATGGCACTCCCGCAACTTCACCCTGCATTATCTCAAGATATTCGCTGCCGGCAAGGCTAGCTTGGCCCTGCCCTAGAAGTAATACAACATCCCCTTCACTCTTGAACGAAATGGTGCATCTTTTATCGATGTCATCTATCAATCCAAGCATACCGACTGTTGGTGTCGGATAAACTGCCTCGCCACGTGTTTCATTGTAAAAACTCACATTGCCACTTATCACTGGAACTCCTAAGACTTCACAAGCCTTGGTCATTCCCCGAATGCTTTGCTCGAACTGCCAGTAGACCTCTGGCTTTTCAGGATTACCAAAATTCAGACAATCCGTAAGTGCCAAAGGCTTCGCGCCGGAGCATGCTAAATTCCTTGCTGCCTCCGCCACAACGATTTTTCCACCGGCAAATGGGTCCAGATAACAATAACGGCCGTTGCCATCAGTGGTTAGAGCAATGCCCTTTCTTGTACCTTTGATCCTCAATACAGCAGCATCGCTTCCCGGAGGCACTACGGTATTAACCTGAACCTGATGATCATACTGACGATAGACACACGCCTTGCTGGCGATGTTCGGCGCAGCCAGCAATTTCAACAAAACCGCTCCCGCATCTTCTCGCCTCACGTCAGCAATCGAATTGAAATCGAATTGTTGCAACTCATCCAGCCACTCCGGTTTCACCCCGTCAAGTCGATAAAGGGGGGGATCGGTGAGATATTTGATAGGAGCCTCCGCCACCACTTCACCATCGTCTATTATGCGGGCAATACCGTCATCGGTGACATGACCAATAATATCCGAACGCAGATCATAATGATCGAAAACGGTTTTGACCTTATCTTCATTACCTTTCTTGACGATAACAACCATTCGTTCCTGCGATTCGGACAGCATAACTTCATAAGGCGTCATGCCGTCAGCTCGGCGGGGTACTTTGGCAACGTCGATCTCAAGGCCGCCACCGCTTTTTGAAACGCTTTCCACACAAGCACTGGTTAATCCGGCTGCACCGCAATCCTGCATTCCCACAATCCAGTCAGTGTCTTTGAGCTCCAGGCACGCTTCGATGAGGAGTTTTTCCAGGAACGGATTACCTACTTGAACTGTCGGGCGCAGTTCTCGATCATCCTCGAATGTTCGAGAGGCCAACCCGGAAGCTCCATGAAGCCCATCTCTGCCGGTATCGGCACCAACCAGCATCAACAGATTACCGGCCCCACCCGCCTGAGCGCTTACCAGTTTGGACGTCTCTAAAAGTCCAACACACATGGCATTGACCAACGGATTACCAGAATACATATCTGAGAAATATATTTCACCGCCTACATCGGGAATGCCAAGGCAGTTCCCATATCCGGCAATCCCCGCCACTACACCATTGAAAAGATATCGATTGCGCGGATCGCTTAGCGGTCCAAACCGAAGAGAATTCAACAGCGCAATCGGACGCGCACCCATGGTGAATATATCCCTGACAATTCCCCCCACACCGGTAGCAGCTCCCTCGTAGGGTTCGATGGCAGAGGGGTGGTTGTGGGATTCCATCTTCATCACGATGGCCTGCCCGTCACCGATGTCCACTGCTCCGGCATTCTCCTCACCGACTTTCGTGACCACACGATCACCGGTTGTGGGGAAAATACTCAAGAGTGGCTTGGAATGCTGATAGCCACAGTGCTCGCTCCAAAGCGAACCGAATATCCCCAATTCCACAATAGTCGGCTCGCGACCGAGGCGTTTTATGATCAGCTGATATTCATCTTGAGTTAGGGCAACATCGTCCAAATCCTGTTGATTTATCGGCATTCTAGGCTCCTTATTTTCATCTCCTAAAGCCCTGTTATACTTTTGAAGGCAAGATGGAATCAAAGAACACCAATCCATCCATCCCGCCAAGAATCTCTTCACAACATCGTTCTGGGTGGGGCATCAATCCCAGTACATTGCCCTCTTTGTTCGTTATCCCGGCGATGTTATTAATCGAACCATTAGGATTGGCCGCATTACTAATTTCACCCTCAGGCGTAGCGTAGCGCAATGCAACCTGTCCATTCGATTCGATCTCAGCCAATGTGGCTTCATCGGCATAATAGCACCCTTCGTAATGAGAGATAGGAACATGCAGCACATCTCCGGTATTACAAGCAGACACAAACGGTGAAGATGTGTTCTCTACTCGCAGATTGACCCACTGGCAACGATATTGAAGATGAACGCTACGCAGCAATACACCCGGTAGAAGTCCGGCTTCACAAAGAATTTGGAAGCCATTACAGCTACCAAAAACCAACCCGCCATCAGCGGCGTATTTTTCTACAGCCGTCATCACCGGAGAAAAACGGGCGATGGCTCCAACCCTCAGATAATCACCATAGGAGAATCCCCCGGGAAGTATCACACAATCAAAACGAGACAGGTCGGTCTCTTTGTGCCAGACGTATTCCGATTCCTGCCCTAATACATTATCGATTACATGGACAAAGTCCATATCGCTCCAGGTTCCCGGGAAAACCAGCACTCCGAATTTCATGATTATTATCCCCCGTTTGTTGATACTCTACCTTGCGGAAGGGAGGAGTATATCTACCAACTTTCTTTGAGTTCCTTTATGACCAAAGGCAATCCAATCAAAAGATCACTGGCTATCATGCCAGTATCGCCTATCTCTGCCTTCACCAATTCACTCGATAGCGCCTGAATAAATACGCCGCAGGTAGCCGCATCGAATAGTGACAATCCTTGTGCAACCAATCC
>JABHWQ010000223.1 GCA_018657655.1 Chloroflexota bacterium
AGACGTCAGCTCCGTGAGGAAACGGCGGAGATCGTTCCGCCGCAGGATGCGACCACGATGACGACGGGCAAATCCGTAACCGAGCGAATCATGGAGTTCCTCATTTGGACGGACGGAGATGTCTAAGCCAGTGAGATTCCTTGAGATGTAGAAAACTCAGGCATAATCCAAGGGAAACTCCAACCACACAGGAACAGACGAGCATGCCTCCTAGATGTATCCTCAGATCACGAAACGCATATACGAGTAGCACTGTCGATATCGCTATACTTCCAGCTGTAGCAATCCTCATGACAAGTGGATATCTCGGGAAAACCACCCTCCCCACTATAAGAGAAAGGGGTGCTCCAAGACTGATGATCGCAATGTAAAAGCCGACGACCATCAGAAGCGCTTTTGCTGGCGAAACAGTAGATTCACGATACAAAACCATGGACTCCTCCTCCCGAAATAATGGGGGCAGAAGGCCATATAGCGAGCGAAGGCGTTTGTTCAGTAGGAGGCGTTTAGCACTCAGGTCGTCAACTACCGTAGCAACTTGGCTGATCGATAGTAACCGAATATCCTCCTGGGACTTGAGCCAACTCAACAGATCGGAAAACTCCTGATACGTAATGTTACCGCGTTTCTCATCGACCTCCTTAAAGTCATCATCGTGAAAGAGAACGACGATGAGAGGCTGAGCGTTAGAAGAGACCCTTGCTGCTTTGACTGCATCCTGAAGCCGAGGAAGGCCGCATGTGGTTGGCAGGAAATCAAGTTCCGAATCCTCCGTTGTTTCCCCGCCCGTATCGGCCGAAAGAACTGAGAAGCCAAGATGCTCGAGGGCTCGTAACGTGTTTAGATCGTATATGTTCCAAGGAGGAACAAAGGTGGTGATAGGAGCACCTACCATATGCTCAAGGAATTTTCTGCCTTCGGCTAATCTCTCTATCTGAATGCTGCGATCAAGACCGGAGAATTCCATATATTGCTCACCATTGGTCGTCTGGTGAGAGAGCCATGCAATGCAACATCCAGTATACCGTCCTCGACTCCAGTCTTTAGGATACTGCCCTTTCTCGCGGTTAGAGGCACAGTACCCGTGGGAATTGGATCATGCGGGTCACCAGCACAGATAAACGGAATGACTCCGAAGGTGATAGGAGTTTCATTGTTTCGGAAAGCATCAATGATCTTCAGTTCCATCTCGGTCGAACTAGTAGCGGAATAATCATCAAAGCGAAAGACGACATTGACTTGTCTTTCCTCAAGCTGCTGTCTGTCGCAACCCGTGAATGGGAATATACATACAATGAAAAGCGCAGCAAGAACTCTGCAGTTGTGGTGGGCTGTTCTCATCTACACAGTCTCCCGATGGAAATGGCATGAACGGGCAAACTGGCAACGCAGATTCCGCATTGAGTGCAAAGATAAGAATCAACGATACCTTTGACTGTATCAGCCATTTTTGAGCTCACTATTCCTAAGGATTTTCTCTGCAACTTCATCGAAAAGCATGTTCACTTCACTACGTAACTGCTTTGCCTTTTTCAGAATTGACTCCCGTTGCTGTTCCCGCTCGGCCCATCCCTTTTCAAACGTTTCTATCAGCGCATCCGAATCAATGTGCTGGCATTCCTGAACCTGATCCTCCATACCAAACAGAGAAAACAACTCACGATATTTATGCGACCAACTCACTGCCATTCCTGGAATTCCCTGCGAAAAAGCAAATACCAGAGAGTGAAACCGCGAGGCTATTAAATAATCAAACCGACCGACTAAAGCCTTGGTGGCCTCTGCGGTAAGAGGCTCTTGGGTCATGAAACAACGTTCAGAATTGGCTATTGATAACGCAATCAGACTACAAAGGTAACGATCATCAACACGGTCTTGAGACAAGGATATATTGTTAGACTGTAGAACAACATCAACATCGCAGTGCTTATGGCAATAGTCAACCAGATGAACCAATACTTGCAGATACTTATTCCCCATACCACTCCCTGCAACACGTTTATAAACCTGCATGTTTGGAGCAAGACCAATGATTGGGCGACTTAAACTGCATCCCATGTTTCGCACAATACGCTCACCTTGCTCAGGAGTACCGCCTTGAAATCCAAACACAATATCCGGTGTCACCGGGATCGAACCTTGGGGTTGCTCTAACGCCTGCTCAAGGTAATGGCAAGAACACTTATCTCGAGAATACACATACGCTCTCTCGTAACTAAGCAACTGTCGAAGCGCGCCTCGAACTTCTGGCTTATCAAAACTTCCCCAAGCTTGAGGGAGGAAAATCACAGATTTTTCTTTCCGGGCGCAATATTCAATAAGCGGAACAATATCTCGGAAAGCAAATGTGCCCCATGAATCTCCATACGCAAAACCACTAATATCAATAAGGACATTGGCACTGGCTTTACGGCGGTTGAGAAAAAGCCCAAATGCCCTGCTCACAAACTGTCCCGAAGCGAAAGATGCAAGAGTGTTCTTGACATCCCGGTCCCAACAATGTTCCAACAAACACCATAACAGTAATCTTACTCGGTGTCCTTTGGCCCAATGTGAAAAGGGCCCACATTTTTCGTAGGGCAATTGTAATGGATAGCATCCACTGTTGAAGGCAGAACGACAAACCCGCTGAGGAGAACGCCACAAAAAGAACTCGGCATCCGGCAACCGTTTATTCAATTCCGCCTGCACGGTACGCAGCATCGCTTCAGCACCCTTATTTTCAAATCCTGCACCTGTAATCAAAATATTCATAAGATCAAATCTCCACGGCCTTTTTTGTTAAGCCGGAAAGCACCCCTTTCAGAAACATATTCCAAGTCTCTCGAATAGATTGGCGACAGAAAGACAAACCAATATACAGGAGACCAAATAGAACAAGAGATAACCCATGAATAATAAATAACTCACTCGGCCATACATGCTTAAAAAGAAGAACTCCCCCCCCTGCCAGTGTTCCTGTCAGTAACGGGAGAAAAAGTGTTTTAAAAAAAAGAGACACAGTAACGGGCGTCTTAGAAAAACAATAAAACAAAGCGGGAACCAGGAATAAATAATTTGCAATAGTATATGACGCAGCCACCCCCTCAATACCATACGGAATACCCACAATGAATGAGACGACGCAGAGCACAGCATTAAATGCCCCATAATAAAAATATCGCCTTGAGAAACCATAACTGATAAGCACTAACCCACGTGTGCTTGCAATCGCCTGAAACAGTCCTGCAATGGCCAAAATGCGAAATACAGAAACCGCAGCGACCCATTGGGAACCAAGCAAAAGGCGAATCAGAAAATCCGCTTCAATTGCACAATATATTGTGAGCGGTATCGTCAGCGTCGCCAAAATATCAAGGAGGCGTTGATAATACTTAACGTACCGTTCCGGCTGATCCTTCAGTGAACAAAGCACTGGCATAGCCACTTGGGTCAGAGGGCCACGAATTTGGCTGATCGGCATCATAAACAGCTGATACGCCTTGGCATAAAGTCCCAAAGCGTCGGCTCCGATATATCGACCAATCAGTATGTTATCAGCATTGCGCGAAAAATAGTTGATAAAGTTAAATCCGGTCAGGTGGCCACCGAACTTGAGCATGTCCCGCACTCCAGTACCTTTCCGCATCCGGCCCGGAACCCACGGGCAGAAGAAGAACGTCAGGGCGGTTGTGATTGCGGCTGTGGTCAGTGAACCTCCTACCAGAGCCCAATAGCGCCAGCCGTTCAGCGCCAGTAGGATTGTCACTACCACCGTGATGATCTGGGAGACGATCTGGACG
>JABHWQ010000453.1 GCA_018657655.1 Chloroflexota bacterium
TCTATTTCCAGCAGAACATGGTTAATATCTATAATCTTGAGCTCAACGATCTGGCGGCGCGAGAAAGCCAGCAACTGGCGGGTGAGATCCGCGGCGCGCTCGGCGGTAGTTTTTATCTCCCGGAGGTCATCGTAAACCACATTGTCCGGTTCAATCGTGTTCATGGCCAGGTCCGCGTTACCGATAATAGCAGTCAGCAGGTTATTGAAATCGTGAGCCACTCCGCCTGCCAGGCGTCCCACTGATTCCATTTTCTGGGATTGGCTCAATTCCTCAAGCAGCTTGCGACGGTTTATTTCTGCTTGTTTCTGCTCCGTAATATCTTCGATCGCGGCATAAAGATATGTCGGTTCGTCGCTATTCTGCTCATACTGCGGGATGATATCAACCCTGATCCAGCGGTATTTATTCTGCTTTTGATTAAAAACTCCTGCTATGGCCCCCCTGATAGGCTTACCCATGCTGATTGCCATTGCTACGGGTAATTGTTTCATTTCAAACGGCTCGCCGTCCTCCTGGATCAACCTGAATCGTTCATCGTTGAATGTCCTCGTATTCACTTCCTCGGTACTGAGACCCAGGATTTCCCGGGCTGAGGGATTCGAAGAAAAAATGCAGCCCTGCATGTCGAAATACAGAATACCCTGGGTCATGGTTTCGAACATAGTGCGATACTTGTACTCACTGTTGATCAATTGCTGTTCAAACAGCCTGTGTTCTTTTTTCTTACGCACATCGTCAAGAACTCTTTGCACCACCGGGCCCAGCCTGACCAGCACCTGTTTCTGGATAAAATCGCAAGCTCCCCTGTTAAGCGCCTGCACGGCTTCTTCTACTTTCACCTCTCCACTCATCAACACTAACGGAAGATCCGGATGCTCCTTATTTACGATTTCCAGGGCCTGCGGCCCCCCGAAAGTAGGCAGATTGAAGTCAGCCAGTACCAGGTCCCATTGCTCGAGATCGAGCGCATCCCGGAAATCCTGCTCGGTTTCCACCCGCCGCACATGGAAGTCGTCACCACTTTTTTTCAACTCCCTTTCGACCATAAACGCATCGTCCGGATTATCTTCCAGCAGCAATATGCGGATTTTTTCCTTCATTACAGGTTTTCCTCGTTGTACTTTGCGGCATTGTTCAACACAAGCCAGTAGAGCCCGAGGTGGTTGATGGCTTGCGCAAACTGCTCGAAATCCACGGGTTTACGGATGTAACTGTTGGCCCCCTTGCTATAGCTTTTCACAATGTCACGTTCTTCATTGGATGAGGTAAGAATAACGACCGGCAGCAGCTTTGTCGGCTCGTACTGCCGGATTGCTTGCAGCACCTCAAGGCCATCGAGTTTAGGCAGCTTGAGATCCAGCAACACAAGTTCCGGATAGTGATCGTTTTCAAAATTCTCGTATTTTCCCTTGTGCATTAAGTAATCAAGCGCCATTCGCCCGTCAGTAACCACATCCACCCGATTGAGAATGTTACTTTTTTGCAGCGCCCTGCAGGTCAATTCCGCGTCATCGGGATTATCTTCAACCAGCAGAATCAGTTTTTCTCTCATCATTGTCCCCCTTGCCACCCTGCATTCAAGTAAAGAGAAAAGTAGCTCCCTGATCAACTTTCCCCTCCGCCCATATACGGCCTCCGTGACGATTAATAATCCTCTGCACCGAGGCCAATCCCACACCATGCCCTCCGAATTCATCCTGAGCGTGAAGGCGCTGGAATGGCTGGAACAACTTACTTGCGTATTCCTTATCGAAACCGGCGCCATTGTCGCGGATGAAATACACCCTTTCACCATCAATAGTTCTGCAACCGAATTCAATCTGTGCAATATCTCGCTTCCCGGTAAATTTCCATGCATTGGAAGCAAGGTTATCCATCACGGTTTCCATCAACGCCCGATCGCCCTGACAATAGATTTCCGGCTCGACAGTAACTTCAGCTTTCCTTTCCGGGTTTCCGTCCCGCAAACGGTTTATCGTCTCTGTGATCAAGCTGCTCAGATTCATCCGGCCCAACCTGATTTCGCTCCGGGAAACCCTGGAGAGCAGGAGCAGTTCATCAATAAGCTCTCCCATCCGCTTGCTGGCTGCAATCATACGGCTCACATACTGGCCGGCCTGTTGATCAAGGGAGTCTGCACAATCCTCCAGCAGGGCCTGCCCGAATCCCGCGATACCGCGCAGGGGAGTGCGAAGGTCGTGGCTGACTGAGTATGTAAAGCTCTCAAGTTCATTGTTAACCTGTTCAAGTTGGTGAGTGCGCTGCCTTACTCGCTCTTCCAGTTCTGTGTTAAGCTCCTGGATTTTCAGCTCCCATTCACGACGTTCGGATATATCCATCAGCACACTTTCAATATATCCTTGCTCCGGGTAGTAACGTGCTGAAATTTCGATCCAGATTTTGCTCCCGTCACGCCTGAAAACTTCATTCCGAAAACCACTCACCCCTCTGTCTTTTTCAAGTGCCTCCAAGAAATCACGTCTTCGTCCGGGATCGGCATAGGATTTTATCGCTTTGAACTCTGAGATAAATTCCTCGACAGTGTCATACCCGAAGAGTTTGGCTGCAACTTTATTAGCAGCGGACACCAAACCATCTCCAGGTGACGTACGCATAATAGCAACTGCGGCGTTATTGAACAGATTCTTGAAATGCTCCCGGCTTTGTTCAAGTTCATCTATGGTCTGTTTTATCTCGGTGACATCATCGAATATGGCTACTATCTCGCCACCGGGAAGCCTGGAAACGTAGTTTGTGCGCCAACCACTGTGGTTTTCGTCTATGTAAAAGGAAATTGGATGATGCTCAGGTTTGCCGGTTCGCCAAACACGGCGAAATACTTCCAGCAAACCGAATTCGCCTACGGCTGGAAAAACTTCAGTAACTAGCCGCCCCAATAATTCACTTCGCCCTACTCCCTCCATCTTCTCGGCACCAGCATTAAAATCCAGGAACACGAAGTCGTTGCCATCGTCCACCGCTTTGTAGATCGCCACTCCGCTGTTAATATTCTCGAATAACTCCCTGTACAACTCCTCATTTCTGCGGAGCGCTCGTTCTATTTGCTTTAGTTCGGTGATATCCTCAACAGTGCCGATAATGCCACCCAGAGTCCCATCCGGAAGAGTAAACGTGGCTTTATGCATTATAACTTCCAGGGTTTCGCCACGGTTTGTATTGGTAACAATTTCGTAGGCAATCACACCCGGGTTTCCCAGCAGTTTCATATCGGAGTCATAGTACGATGCCGCTTCATCCGACGGTGCAATTTCCAGAACCGTTTTCCCGACAATTTTTTCCTCCGTCAGCCCCACGAAATCACAATAAGCCTTGTTACATCCCAGATAAACGGCATTGGTATCCTTGTAAAAAACCGGCTGGGGAATACTTTCAATCAGGTTGCGGATAAAGGCCAGTTGATTCTTGATTTCCCGCTCCACTTTTCTACGCTCGGTCGTTTCCTCGAACATCACCATGTAGGTCGTACGCCCGCTCAGTACACTCTGGCCGACACGCAGTTTGAACGTCCTGCCGGCCATGTCCTGATCAGGATCAACAATCCCTACTTCATCATCCATAAATACCCGGAACTGCTCAATCCTGAACCTGGAAGGACGGGTATGGATTTCAATCTCGCTAATCTCCATCCCGGCGCTGAAAGTTGTAAAACCGACATGCCCTGTTTCGTCATAGACAGCCTTGTTATCGATAATGCTCAGATGTGCCAGTTCCTCGCCGGAACTGAGATTCTTCAGCCTGCGGCTGATTCTCCCTCCCACCCTCTCGGCTTCCAGAAAATACTGCGTATCCGGCTCAAGACTTTCCCTCTGGGTTAACAAATACGCCGTCCTGCGCTGGACACCAGCAATAGTATTCTCGTAA
>JABHWQ010000456.1 GCA_018657655.1 Chloroflexota bacterium
CTATAATCTGGACTTTGAGACGCCGCCGGAGCTTTGGGAGCCTAACGATTGGTTTCTATTTGAATCCAAAGAGGGCATCTGTGGCAACTTCAATTCCGCATTTGTGATTCTAGCTCGGGCGGCCGGCATTCCCGCCAGATTAGCAACAGGGTATTATCTTCCGCCGAGTAATGAAGAGTCTCAACCTGTTTACAGTTATCAGGCTCATGCATGGGCAGAGATCGGCTTTGAGGATATTGGGTGGATCGCATTTGAGGCAACACCTGCGTAACTTCACTGTGAACGAATACTAATCGCCTTATTCGAAGATTATGGAATGACCCTAATGCAAACAATGTAGAGGAGAATATCGTGCCGATCGGTCTTTTTGTAAGTGCAATGGCCCTTGGCTGTGTGATAGTAGGTTTGGGAATATATATGGGAAAGAATGGCGGAAACCGTTCTTGAAGAAAGGGACGAGCCGGAAATTAGATTGGTAACGCCGAATAATATTCAAATTGGCTAGTGTTAAGGCAACTCTGATCTGATGCATTGTCATTCCTGACTCGATCCGGAACCCACTCTCCCCACTCCTCCGGATTGCCGCCTTCGCGAGAATGACATAATGTTACTTTTGGCCAAACCTGATAAGAACGGCTGTTGCGTCATTTTGCACATGCCACATCACAAGTGCTTCATAGAGGTTATAAGTGGGTAAAACAAAGGACAGTGCATCTCCTGAAACCACAATTAACGATACTTCAATATCAGAAGTAGATGATTTCCACGCTGTGCTGATGGAACAAGCACCGGATGGAATCATACTAGTCAAGAATGGGATCATCGAATCAGTCAACCCAAAATTCATTGATATAACTGGATATCAGGAGGCGGAACTGGTCGGGCAATATCTTGCTCAGGTTATAACCTCAGATTCATTGCAGGTACTTGAACAAAGACACAAAAGCATATTGCATGGAGAGGAGCTATCCGGTTATTACGATATTCATATCGTTAATAAGGATCGGCGAGTTGTTGCCATAGAGGCTAACATTGCCGTTATTTACAGAGATGAAGACGTATTTGATCTATTTATCCTCCGTGATGTCAGCAAACGCAGACAGGACGAAGAGATTTTGAGAGTAAAAGAATCATTCAATTTCTCGTTATTTCAGTACAATCCAGTGCCAACTGTAATCGTAGACCGGGAAGGTAGAGTGGTAAAAAGCAACCTGGCCAGAAGATGCACAGGCGAACCGCTTCCTGATCTGAGAGTGGAACTGTATGTCGATCATGAACCTGATCATGAGATCAACATGCGTGCGGAATTGATGGAAGCCATCGGGACCGGAGAGGTCAAGGATTTCCCGGACCACAAATATGGTGAAAAAACACTATCGATAACCATAGCGCCCTTTTCTCACGGGGCTATGATCATGTCGAAAGATATCACCGAGAGCAAACGCGCGGAAGAAGAAATACTACAGCGCAATCGAGAATTGAAGGCACTGAACCGCATTGCTCAAACAGTAAGCAAATCTCTTGATATCGATGAAATACTGAATGAATCCCTGGATGAAATACTGGAGATGCTGAATATCACGTATGCTGGCATCTATATTTTCGATAATCACACAGGGCAACTTACCCTCACAGCTCACAGGGGAATTAGCGAAGAACTGGCTCAAATGGGTCCTTCGCCAATGATTGGCGAGGGCAATGTGGGATTTACTGCACCGATGGAGGAAACAGTATTTGTGGAATCGATCATCACATCGAGCGAGTCAATGTCTCAAGGTGCTGCAATAATTACTATCGAAAATAGCTCTAATTCGTCGGTGTTTCTTCCGCTTAGAACAGGTGGTCGACTACAGGGCGTGATATTTGCCCTAACTCAGGAAGAGAAAGCGCTAGGTCCTGAAGAACGAGAATTCCTCGTAACGGTTGGCCATCAGATCAGCACGGCCATAGAGAATGTTCGATTGCTTGAGACGGTGTCCCGAGCTATGGCTGCAGAGGAAGCTGACCGTTTGCGGGCAGCTTTTCTCACCAGTGTATCGCACGAAATGCGTACTCCGATGACATCAATCAAAGGCCTGGCACACACACTTGTCCAGCCGGATATTGAATGGGATGCAGTGACACAGAAGGATTTCTTGATGACCATAGATCAGGAAACGGATCGATTATTGCGGATAGTCAATGATGTACTTGATATGTCTCAAATCGAGGCTGGCACGCTGAAACTGGATTTGGGTATTACCAGGATTGAAACCATTATCAATTCACTCAGTGGAGTGCTGGATCGATTGACAATCAACCATCATCTGAAAATAGAATTATCTCATAGCTCACCTAATCTGTTTGTGGACGGGGTACGCATCGGGCAGGCTATTGCCTTTCTGGTGGAAAATGCCGCAGTCAATTCTCCGAAGAGGAGTGTGATCACTATTGAGTCCATATATTCCGGCAACGGGCTAACATTGAGTGTTTCCGATAACGGAAACGGCATTCAGGTAGAGTATCTGGATAAAGTTTTCGATACTTTCCATAGAATTGAAGAAAATACGGACAGAAAGAGAAGTGGTTCTGGTTTGGGTTTGGCAATATGTAAAGGGATTGTGGAACGGCATGAAGGTTGCATTCGGGTGGAGAGTGAATGCGGCACAGGATCAAAATTCAGTTTTACACTTCCTACCGCAGATGACAATTACAGGTAAAGAGCATTCTTCTCCCTGTGATTGGCGCATATCCCTCATGAAGTTTCCCCCCATGATTTCAGGAGATTGTCCTTAAAAAAAGATACTGGTTTTTCCCATGAGGTCCTGGGGGTTAGCCCCGTATTTGTTTTAGTGGCTGTCATGTAAAGTACTTGTTACAGTATAGGCTAATACTGACATCAAGCACATTAAAACATGGAGATCACGGGAGTCAGTACCAGGTTTTTCTAAAAAGACTCCAACAGCTCCGATAAAGGCAAACCCGCCGA
>JABHWQ010000239.1 GCA_018657655.1 Chloroflexota bacterium
CCCCGCCGCTTTCATCAAACAGGCAGTGGGCCAACAAGGCGGGTTGCCGGAAATACCAGCCGACGAGCAAGAGAGACTGGCTATTGTAAATGACCCAGAAACCGGAATTGCCCAGCAATTCAAGCAGGTACTGCCTAACGAGCAATATGCGCTGATTGCCATTGTCCTAGAGGCAGAACTGGATTCCGAAGTCTTAAAAGACTTCGTAGCCGCAACCGAAGATGTAGTGGATGAAGCCGATTTTTCTCAAGGTGTTACCGCTGTAGTCACTGGCCAACCAGCTCTCATGAGCCAGGTGGAAAACATGATGATGACAGCCCTGGGACAAATGGTTCTCATAGCAATCGCCCTGTTGTTTATCATTCTGGCGCTCATCTTCAAAGTCCGTGGTTTTTTCCCCTGGCGATGGCTGCCGTTGGGCGTAGTGATAATCGGCACGATCTACACCTTCGGCCTGATGGGGATTTTCGATGTTCCTATGACCATGATCTCCATGGCAGTGTTCCCTATACTCATTGGGTTGGGTATAGATTATGGAATTCAGTTTCACAACCGGTACGATGAGGAAGCATTGAAAGGCCAGTCGGTAGCTCAAGCCATCATAAACTCAATAACTCATATCGGGCCAGCTGTGGGAATTGCCCTGATTGCCGGTTGCCTTGGCTTTGTTGCTCTGCAATTTTCCCCCGTGCCCATGATCCAGGATTTCGGGCTTATGCTAATCATCGGTGTGCTGTCAGCATACGTTGTGGCCATATTCCCGCTGCTCGCTACATTGTATTGGCACGATAAAAATAAGAACCATAAAAACAAAAAGGGGAAACCCGTCTCGGAGAAAGACCAGATCGGATTCGTTGAACGCGGCCTTCAATTTATGGCTCCCCGAATAATCAAGAACCCCTTCATAATCGTACCCATAGCGCTCGCATTAACGGTTGGGGGACTATTGGTAGATTCCCGCATCGATACAACAACGGACGAAACAGTATTCCTATCTCAGGATATTGAGGAAGTAAAAACTTTGAACAAATTGCGAGACGTAGCCGGGGGAGCTTCTTCGTTTAACGTCCTGATAGAGTCCGTAAATACCGAAACATCAGCCACTTTGGAACCAGCTACACTCGACTGGATGCTGAACCTTGAGCGGAAGATATTGGATAACCAACCAGATGATGTAGTCACCAACGCCAGGAGCATTGCGGATTTGATTATGCCGGCAAATGGAGGCACCAGGCCTTCCGACTGGAATGAAGTCGCGCAGATTCTAGAGGAGAAAATTGATCCTAATATTCGTAAAAACCTGATCAGTGATGACTATACCGCTTGCAATCTGATTATTGATATCGGTGATATAGATGATGACCAAATCGGGGATTTGAAGGAAGAGCTTGATACTTATATTGAAGAGTCCGCTCTCCCTGCCGAAATAGAGGTCTCACTGACCGGTGGCCCGGTTATTAGCGCTAAAGTGATCGATGCCATCACCAGCGGACGTACTCAGATGACGCTTATCGGCATTGGATTCATTTTTGGGGGACTTCTGTTACTCTTCCGCTTCCGAGTGATCCGGGCAATTATGGCTACCCTGCCCATAATTCTCATCATCGGATGGTCAGCGTTCTCCATGTACATATTGAATATCGAGTTCACGCCGCTCACCGCCACTTTGGGCGCGCTGATAATGGGTATCGGGGTAGAGTTTACTATCCTTCTAATGATGAGATATTATGAAGAGCGGGGCAACGGTGAGAGCCCATCAGAAGCAATGGTTACCGCCATGACCAAGATCGGGCGCGCTATCAGCGTTTCGGCATTCACCACTATCGGCGGTTTCGCAGCACTGCTAATCGCCGTGGACTTCCCGATCCTGCAGGATTTCGGGATTATCACCATGACCAACGTTTTCTTTGCCCTGGTCGCCAGCCTGTTAGTATTACCAACGGTAATCGTTTGGATCGATTCACGGCTGGAAAAACGCAAACTAAACCATATACTTTGATCGAAAAGGAAGCGACCCATTGGGGACGCTTTTCTATAGTATTGTCATATGATAATTCACCGCTGATCTGCTTTCACACTATACGTCTCAAAAGGGATTTGTAAGCATAGCATCTCATTCAGATTGTCTGATATAATTCGAGCAATAATTGGAACACGGAGCAGATCAAATGGACCATATTGGTGAACTTCAGGAACGGCTTGAGATAAAAAGTAATCTTGATCTCAAAGATTGGTGGGAGGAATATCTTAAGCACAACGCGAAGTTTCGCGGTCTTCGGATGTTAGATATCCAATCGATCGTACATAAATGGTATTTCGAATTCCGGCTGGATACTACTCTTTCAACGGAAGAACAGAAAGCCCTTGCCTTGAATCTGTTCCGCGAAGAATATTCTGAAGACAAGGTTGCCGGTATTGTGCTTCTTCAAGAGATACTGCTCCCAACTGGGGCTATCGAATGGCGAATCGATTTGCCTCAATTTGCCAAGCTATTCACTGAAGGATATATCTCAGACTGGAACATCTGCGATTGGTTCTGTGTCAAAGTCCTGGGGCCTCTGGCAGAACAACAGGGAGAGGACTGCGCCCGTGCAATATCCCAATGGCGAAACTCGGATAACCTGTGGCAACGAAGAGCTTCGGGAGTAGCTTTTGTCAATTTAATAAAGAACGGTGAAAGCAACTTCCCGGGATTCACCGACATGTTGATTGAAATATGTTCAGAATCCATCCAACATAAAGAGGAATTATCCCAAACGGGCACCGCGTGGGTATTACGCGAACTCAGCTACACTAATATGGACCTGGCAGAGAGTTTTATCGAATCGAACATCTGCCAATTCTCCCGCGAGGCATTGCAGAAAGCAACTGAGAAAATGTCCAGTGATACCACAACCAGATTGAAAGAAGCGCACAAAGACTGCGGCTAACCGTGTGGCTGCAAATTTCAGTTTTTTAAAGAAGCATACCTAAGCAAGATTCTGCTTAGTAGATTAGGGTAATATCTTAAAAAAGCCACCGAAATATGAGAGAATGGTGGTATGGCATACAAAAGAAGTTGTCCAAGATGCGGAAATATAAAGAGTTGGGCAGTAAGGAGAGATAAGAGGAAATGCTCTGCATGCCGATA
>JABHWQ010000458.1 GCA_018657655.1 Chloroflexota bacterium
GAACCGCGGGATTGAGAAAATGAGCGCCTGCCCCGTGGCAGGTGATTTCAGTCACTGCCTTGTCGGCGAATCCCACATTGGCCCTGCCGTATCCCGTCGATATTACGCGGCTTACCGAGGCCTCGTCGATGCCTTTTTCGGCCAGCAGTTCCAGAAAAACCATTCTCCCGGCGTTTTCGGAATTGTAGCCAGTAAAGATTACCCGCGTTCCCACGATTTTTCCATCCGACAAAAGCGCACATTTGGCAGTGATGGACCCAATATCAATTCCTGCTGTTATCATACCTGCTCCCTGAATCCATTAATGTCTCGTTTGTCTCTTTCAGTGTAAGGTTCATTATGCCTTAATGCGGTGTAGCAACTATTTATTTGTATCATTCCAACTTGAACCCGAAACCTCATGTTCATCCCCACCTGTCTCTGAATTTTTCTTTTGCACCCGGATTAATCAGACCCAGCGGCCATTCACCTTTCAAAACCCTGGCAATCTCTTCCCCGGGCCGATTCATCAGTGTTATAAATGCCGGGATGGATGCGTGAGCTGAATGAGGTGTCAAAATCACGTTTTCAAGCTCCAGCAGATGATTATCCGGGTTGATAGGCTCGGGATCCATGACGTCCAGCGCAGCGCCCGCCAGGATGCCATCCTGCAACGCCGTACACAACGCCTCCTGGTCGATGAGCTCCCCCCGGGCAGTATTGACGATGTACGCACTGGACTTCATCTTCTTGAACTGCTCCAAACCTAGCATATGCCGGGTCTCGGAGGTCAGGGGAGCATGAAGAGACAGAATGTCCGATTCCGCAAAGAATTGATCCAGCTCTTTTTTCTCCACCCCCAGGGAATCAATTGTTTTTGGATCTATGTATGGATCATATGCGATAATCCGCATACCAAACGCCTTTGCCTTTGACACGAGCATCTGTGCTATCCGACCCAGCCCAAGCAGTCCCAGCGTCTGATCGCGAAGGCGGGTCATAGCAGGCCAGATGCTGGACTGGATTTCAGGATCAGGTTCTTGCTTCCAGCTCCCTGCCCTTACCACACGGTCAAGTGTTGAGATCTTTCGGGTGCAAGCCAGGATCAGTGCCATGGTGTGGTCCGACATTTCATCAATGCAGTAGTCGGGGACATTGGCTGCGATGATGCCTTTTTCGGTAGCAGCGTCGACATCCAGAGCATTGTAGCCGATCCCCATACTCATGATGAATCTGCACTGAGCTAGACCATCGATGACTTCTCTTGAGAAGTTATGGATATTTTTATTGCTGGTGGCGGCGATAACCGCATCCGCATCGTGAGCGGCAGCAATGATCTGCTCCTCGGTGGTGCAATGACTCTTCGAAAATTCTGCGTCAATGCCGGATTGACGGATCATCTCGCCGTAGTCAGGTCCCGAAAAACCCGGCGGGTCAAAAAGCTGAACGACTTTGAACGACATGCTGACCTCCTCGTATTAAGGGCACCTTGATAGTTTAATGGCCAAACACTGCAACTTCAAACTGGGAGGTGAGTACTCTTCCGGCTAGATTCCCCGGAATGATACCCGCTTCCCGGGGCGATTCGCTATCGCGCCTTAAACTATTCAAAGCGCGATAACTTGCATTTCAGAGTGGACTTCCTCCTTTTTACGGCAGATCTATCCCTCTTTACGCTTTTTGTAAGCGTCAACCACCTCGATGAACGCATCAATTTTGTTCTCTGTACCTTTTTTGTCATAGTTTCGAATATCGACGATATCTCCTTCAAGAAGCAGAACCGGCTTGTCCGTATGCTTCTTAAGCACTTGAATCTGGTTCAGTTGACCCGTGTGGATTGTTCTACAGGTGTTGGCCTGGTGGAATACAACACCATCCAGCTGATATCTCTCAATCAGATCCAGGAACCACTCCACGTTGTAATCGCCGCTGTTCAAGCGCGCCTTATCCTGCCACTGAGTGATTTGCCCATAACTTCGCCACGCGATTCGTTCCAGAGGATCGTTCATTCCCTCCGGAAACTCCTGGGGCTCCGGCGAATGATAGACAGCCTCAATGGGGAACACGGCTCCCTGCGATCCAAAATAATTAAACATCGACAGACCGTACCATGGCGGCAGGCTGAGTGCCCACAGTAGACGGTATTTCTCGTCCTTGATGACGCCGATTTTATTGTCCACTCTGTGCTTTAGATCATCATAAAGCTTGCAGTAGAAATCGTAGGCCATCTGGGTTCCCAACATAAAATTACCCGGAACCATAATGGTTACGGCGTCTTCGGTAGACATGGGGGCCGGA
>JABHWQ010000355.1 GCA_018657655.1 Chloroflexota bacterium
AACCTCTGGTACGAGCCAGGTTGAGTAGTTTAATCAAGATGCTGGCAGAGGTAAAAGGAATCGACGACCTCTCCTTGACCACTAATGGTGTCCTGCTGGATCAATTGGCAACGGAACTCAAAGAAGCGGGCCTCAACCGAGTAAATGTAAGCCTGGATTCCCTTATTCCAAAGAAATTTAAACAGATCACCCGGGTGGGCAAACTCGAAGATGTACTCGGAGGAATCGCTTCTGCAAAGGCGTCGGGACTTAGCCCAATAAAGATCAACATGGTTGTCATGCGTGGTGTCAACGATAATGAAATAGTTGATTTCGCTCGTAAAACAGTAGATGATGGATGGCATGTTCGATTTATTGAGTTCATGCCGGTTGGGGAAGATCAACAGGAGGGGCGAGAACGATTTATCTCGATTGCCGAGATTGTTGAGCATATTGAATCTTTGGGGCATCTTGAACCTCACAAACTTGACGGTAATGGTCCGGCAAAATATTTTTGTTTACCCGGAGCTAGCGGCACGATCGGTTTTATCAGTCCGGTGAGCGAGCATTTCTGCTTCCAGTGCAACCGGCTGCGGCTTACGGCAGATGGCAAACTGCGCCCCTGCCTCCTTTCCGATGATGAGATTAATTTACGCGAACCATTAAGGCAGGGAGCTTCGACAGATGATCTTAAGAAACTGATCAGACAAGCTATAGACTCCAAACCGGAATGTCACAATCTTAAAACAGGCATAACTGCTAAAAACAGGAGTATGTGCCAGATTGGGGGATGAGTTATGATCAATATTTATACGGACGGCGCGTGTTCTGGTAATCCCGGTCCCGGTGGATGGGCAGCCATTATCGTGGATGGCGAAAAGAGGCAGGAGGTCAAAGGGGGAGCCGAAAACACGACCAATAATCGTATGGAGCTTTCTGCAGCTATTGAGGGATTGGCACAATTGCCCGGTGATTCGGAGGTAACCGTTCATAGTGATAGCCTCTACCTCGTTAACACGATGACCAAGAATTGGAAGCGTAATGTCAATCACGATCTATGGGAAAAGCTGGATAAACTGGTGGCTAAACGCCAGGTAACATGGGTCTGGGTTAAAGGGCATGATGGCCATCCTGAAAACGAACAGGCTGACAAGTTGGCTGTGGAGATGATACCACCGGTTGGTAAAAGGCCAACTCACTTCGATACCGCGGGCCAGGTTCACATGGTGGATGTCTCAGACAAAGAAATCACTGAACGAATGGCCATAGCTAAAGGCACCGTCAAAATGGAAGCTGAAACCCTGCGTTTGATCGAAACAGGACAAGCAGCCAAAGGCGACGTGCTGGCGCTGGCGCAGATTGCAGGCATCATGGCAGCTAAAAAAACCCCCGATCTCATTCCTCTTTGTCACCCCCTGCAACTCACCAAAGTGGAAGTAGAGTTCGAGACCAACAGTAAATCAAGCGAAATCAATATTACCGCCACGGTAAAGGCTACTGAGAAAACCGGAGTGGAAATGGAAGCGCTTACCGCCGTAGCTGTAAGCGCTCTGACAATTTACGATATGTGCAAAGCAGTGGATCGAGGGATGATAATTGAAAACATTCGGCTGATCGAGAAAACAGGAGGCAAGAGCGGAACTATTACTCTCTTATGAAAGTGTCATTCTGAGAGAGCAAATCGATCGAAGAATCTCATTGACTGATAGATTCTTCACTGAGTTCACAATTACCTCTTTTTACGGAACAGATAGATGAAGATAGCCAAGACAATCGCCGAGTTGAAAGAATCGCGAAGACAATTGCAGGGATCGGTAGGCTTCGTCCCTACTATGGGATTCCTTCATGAAGGACACCTTTCTCTGGTAAGACAGGCACGAGCAGAAAATGCGAGCGTGATTGCCAGCATTTTTGTTAATCCCACTCAGTTCGGGCCAAATGACGACTTCTCAGCCTATCCTCGTGATACCGAACGGGATCTTGCCTTACTGAAAAAAGAGAGTACAGATATTGTTTTCATGCCCGAACCGCCGGAAATGTATCCTCCCAATGCCAGATCATGGGTGGTAGTGGACGGGCTCACCGATGGATTGGAAGGGGGATCACGTCCAGGCCATTTCCGTGGAGTGACTACAATCGTCACAAAGCTATTCAATATCGTCGAACCGACCCGGTCCTACTTCGGCCAAAAAGATGTCCAACAGGCTTTGGTAATTCAAAAAATGGCCCAGGATTTGAACATGAATCTGGAAGTCATCATCTGTCCCACTGTAAGAGAGACCGATGGGCTGGCAATGAGCAGCCGAAACGTATATCTCGTTCCCGAGGAACGTCAGGCCGCATTGGTCCTGTTCCAATCATTGAATCTTGCGCAACAGCTCTATTCCAATGGAGAGAGAAGCGCGGAACGAATTCGACGTGAAATGATTACACTGATCGAACACGAACCGAGAGCTGAAATCGACTATGTTAGCATCGCCGATACTGCCACGCTGAAAGAACTGGACAAGATCGGAGAAAAAGCCCTGGTATCCCTGGCAGTAAAAGTCGGTAAGCCTCGATTGCTGGATAATATTGTTCTGGGAGAATTGATTTGAGAATTCTGGTAACCAATGATGACAGCGTCTACGGTGACGGCCTGTGGGCACTGGTTGAAGCACTCACAGAGGTCGGAGAGGTGATCGTCGCAGCGCCAGATCGAGAACAGAGTGCGGTTGGGACATCGGTCACCCTGCATCACCCATTGCGCATGAAGAAGGCGGAACCCCGAATAAGCGGAGTTGAGACCTATTCAGTAGAAGGCACCCCTGCTGACAGTGTAATACTCGGCTTGCAACTGGTGGCTGCAGATGGGGTAGATCTGGTTATGTCGGGGATCAACGAAGGCGTCAACATGGGAAATGATGTCTATATCTCCGGAACTCTAGGAGCTGCCATTCAAGGGTATTTTTACGATGTTCCGGCGATCGCCATCTCTACCGCCGTCTACAATACCAACGTGCGTTTTGAGGCGGCTGCTATGATGGGAAAGCTGCTGGCACAAAAGATAAAAGATAAGTTGCTGCACCCCAGATCATTGCTGAATGTGAATGTTCCATATTTATCGATTGATAGAATTGAAGGTGTAGAGTTAACACGCCCCGGGCGTAGAACATACCGGGATGCGATTCAGAAGGGTAATGATGGCAAACGAGACTATTACTGGATCGTGCGGGGTGATCCGGTATGGGAAGAAAAAGAAGGAACCGATATCTGGGCTATCCGAAACAAGAAAATATCCATTACGCCCCTCCCGCTCAATCTGCCGGGATCGAATCGAAAGAGCGCCCTGGAAGATGTTTGTTCGTCACTTATTGATGATTTAAACTCATCTCACAAATGAGGCAAGCGGGCCTCAACTTGACACTCAAAACACGGTTTGTTACCATCAAATGGCTGTGGGGGTATAGCTCAATTGGGAGAGCGCGGCGTTCGCAATGCCGAGGTTGGGGGTTCGAGTCCCCCTATCTCCACCAAACCCCAACCAAAAATTATGACCAAGTAAACCGGGTGGCCGCCCTGGTATCGTTTTTGCGGTATCGGGGAGGAAAGTCCGAGCTCCACCGGGCAAGGTGCTGGGTAATACCCAGGGGGGGCGACCCTCGGAAA
>JABHWQ010000460.1 GCA_018657655.1 Chloroflexota bacterium
TAGCCAGTTGCGGCTAGCCACTAAAAAAGAGGGAAAGGATATCGAGATCGTTGAAGCTACGGTTACTCGACAGTGTGACCGGGAGTATATGGAACCGATCTTGGATCAAGCTCGGGAATGTGAAGCTGTTATCTCGATGGCCTGCGGTGTCGGCATTCAGTACCTTTCCGATCTTATTGAAGATATTCCCGTGTATCCCGGGGTGAACACTCGATTCATTGGAACAAATGAGTCGGAAGGCGTCTGGCTGGAGCGCTGCTTGATGTGCGGCAATTGTGTCCTTGGCGAAACCGGTGGCATTTGTCCCATTGCCATCTGCGCCAAAAATCTGCTGAATGGTCCCTGTGGCGGCACCAACAAAGGCAAGTGCGAAGTGAGCCTAGACAAGGATTGTGCCTGGACTCTGATCTACAATCGGTTGGAGAAACAGGGCAAGCTGGATAACATTCGGGAAATTTTCCCACCCAAAAAATACGGCCTGCATGTCAATCCGATTACTCAGGTAAACCCGGCCTATCAGCACGCCCAGATGGAGGAGCACCATGGCTAAGTTTAAGGAAGCACTCAATTCAGGCAAGTTTGTAGTCACAGCTGAAGTCGGACCTCCTAAGGGTACAAATATCGAGGAAATGCTGGAGCATATCAACCTGATGAAGGACAAGGTAGATGGAATCAATTCCACCGATAATCAAAGTTCGGTGATGCGGATTTCGTCACTAGGCGCCTGTGTGCTCATCAAGCAGCAAGGCGGCGAACCTATTCTCCAGATGACCTGCCGCGATCGAAACCGAATGGGGCTGGAATCGGATTTACTGGCCGCTAACGTACTGGGAATAGACAACGTGCTTTGTCTCACCGGTGATTATATTAGCGTTGGTGATCATCTTGACGCCAAACCGGTGTTTGATTTGGATTCGGTTCAATTGGTACAGGCTGTCAGGCAAATGGAACAAGGCACAGACCTGGGTGGCAATGAACTGAACGCTCCAGTGAATTTCTGCTGTGGAGCTATTGTTACGCCGGAAGCCGATCCCATCGCGCCACAGCTGATGAAGTTCGAAAAGAAGATCAAGGCTGGTATTGAGTTTGTCCAGACTCAGGCCATTTACGATATCGAAAACTTCAAAAAGTTTATGCAATATGCCCGCAAGTTCGATGATGTGAAAATTATGGCCGGTATAGTGCTTCTTACCGGTGCCGGTATGGCAAAATACATGAATGCCAACGTTCCTGGCATTACGGTACCTGACGAATTGATTGAGGAACTAAAATCAGCTCCCAAAGGACAAGCAGTCCAAAAAGGAGTTGAGATTGCCGGCCGGATGATCAAACAACTTAAAGATGAAAAAATATGTGACGGAGTACACATTATGGCCATCGGACGTGAAGGCTTGGTGCCTGACATCCTGGCCGCTGCTGGATTGTAGTTAGGGAGGAAAAATAATGACACACCATGTCGAGACAGAGGCTGTAACAGAGCCTCAAATAATGCCTCCCTGCCAGCACAGATGTCCTCTTCATCAAGATATAAGAGGATATATAGCCCTAGTGGCTCAAGGTAGGCTGGACGAGGCGGCAGCTTTAATCAGACGGGATAACCCCCTGTCTTCTATATGTGGCTCAATATGCGCCCATCCCTGTGAGGAAGATTGCAGGCGTTTGACTGTGGATGATGCGCTATCGATTCGGGGGCTGAAACGTTATGTGATGGAGAATGCTCCAAATCCCCATGCTCCTAAAGAAACAGCGCCATCTACTGGTAAAAAGGTAGCTATTGTCGGTGCCGGACCGGGTGGGCTGACTGCGGCTCATGATTTGGCTCTGGCTGGCCATAGCGTAACGGTATTCGAAAGGTCAGAGGATTTCGGTGGTGCCGTGCGCTGGGGAGTACCTTCATATCGATTGCCAGTACCTACCATTAAAAACGATGTAGATGCTATTGCGGCAATGGGTGTTGAGTTCAAACATGAAATGGACTTAGGTACGAATCTGACTATCGATGATTTGGAAAAAGATGGCTTTGATGCCACTATGCTGATGATGGGCCTATCGGATAGCCGAGGATTGCCTATACCCAATAACGATCACCAGGCTGTTTTAATGGCCGTGCCATTTTTAAGAGATGCTCGCCTTGGGCA
>JABHWQ010000462.1 GCA_018657655.1 Chloroflexota bacterium
ACCACACAAGCCACAGGTTCGATGAAAGCACCTTCCTCAAATGACATTTCGTCAGGCAACTTGAAAGTACCAATTTGGGCGTTGATCTGTGGGATACGGACATATTCGGCGAAACCGCCCGGATCGAAATTAGTGCTGCGAAGCGTTTCACAAACTGTGTGTCGATCGCTTTGGCAATAACGGCACGAGTCGCAGGGCACATGATGGGAAACGAAAACTCGATCACCTATCTTGAAGCCTTGAACATCTTTCCCAACTTCAACTATCTCACCGGCAATCTCGTGGCCTAATACCAAGGGAGCTTTCTTGATGCGGTACCATTCCATTACGTCGCTGCCGCAGATACCGCTGGCTATTATTTTGACCAATAGCTCATTGTCACCAATCTGGGGGATGGGCATCTCTTTGAGGCGAACATCGTTGTTGTTGTAATATACGGCAACTCGCATGCTAAAGACTCTCTAGTAAATCCCGATCTGATTTCTTCAATCCCTTTACAACCAGATCATAAGAATGATCCACCATTTGCAGTATCTGTTCCTCGGGGAGGTTTCCATCAAGCAGGACTGTGTTCCAGTGCTGTTTGTTCATGTGGTAACCGGGAGTGATTACCGGGTATTTTCGGCGCAGTTCAAGCGCAAGAGCCGGATCACATTTAAGATTCACTGATGGAGTTTCGTTGCCAGTCATGATAAGAGCGAACATCTTATTCGCTACCTTGATGACGAGAGCATCTTCCCCAAAAGGGAGATCGTCGGTGGCCCTTTTTTTCTGTAGACAGTAACGTCGCAATGAAAGCGGATCCATACTGGCCTGAAGTATAAACGCTATTTCGCGTTTTCCTTATAGACTTCCTCTGCCTGGTCCACATTGGCGCCTTCGTGGATAATGGTACGCAGGGCCTTTATCATGGCTACCGGATGCTTATGTTGCCAGATATTTCTACCCAGGTTTTGCCCTATGGCCCCTTTCTGTATCCCATCGTAAATGAATTCAAACACTTCTCTTTCGGTATCGACTTTTGGGCCGCCGGCTATTACCACAGGGACAGGGCAACCTGTGGTGACCTTCTCGAAATTCTCGCACCAGTATGTTTTCACTACTCGTGCGCCGAGTTCGGCTGCAATCCGAGAGCACAGCGCGAGATACCGTGCATCACGTTTCTCCAATTCCTTTCCAACCGCCGTAACTGCCATGACGGGAATCCCGTATCTTTCTCCTTCATCAACCAGCTTGGCAAGATTCAAAAGAGACTGCTTTTCGTATTCGGTTCCAATAAATACGGAGATTCCAACCGCTGACACATTCAATCGGATGGCTTCCTCCATCGAGGTAATGATCCCCTCGTTGGCGAGATCCTGCCCAACAACACTGGTGCCGCCTGATACCCGCAGAATGATTGGTTTGGTGTTTTGGGGATCAACTTGTGAACGCAGTACGCCTCGGGTCACAAACAACGCATCGGCGTAGGGCAAGAGCGGTTCGATGGTTTTGCCGGGTTGCTCCAGTTTTCGGGTTGGTCCTTGAAAATAACCGTGATCGATAGGCAGAAACATGCAATGCCCATCGGTTTGTATTAATTGAGAAAGTCGATTTTCCATTCCCCAATCCATATCATGTCCTCCTTAGAATTGTATTAAGGCTTCCTCCTGCACAATGAGGGAAGGCATTAGTCTTCATTTCGGAATACGATGTGTTTTTCCCACTCGGACGATGGTTCCGGGAAATCGGTGCGGAAGTGAGCCCCGCGGCTCTCCTCTCGGATCAATGCAGCCTCGATGAGAAGTCGTCCCCCGAGAACCATGTTGCAGAGTTCGTAGTAGGGTCGATCTGTTGGAGTTCCCAGAGTGTTGTGCCATGCAGCCAGGACAAGCGCGGCTTCTTCAAGCTTTTCTTTGCTTCGTACAATTCCGGCGTTGTCCCAAAGCAGGGACTGCAACATGGCCAGTCTAAGGGGAGTATCGATTCCAGAGGTACTTCGTTTTATCAAAGTGTGGCGACTTTCACTTGTTGATGACTTAACCGGTTTAGGAGTTTCCCCTTTAGCCCGATCTATTATTCGTTTGCTAAATACCAGCACTTCCATCAGTGAATTTGAGGCTAGGCGGTTGGCTCCGTGAACTCCGGTGCAGGCGACTTCACCGCAAGCGAATAGTCCTGCTATGTTAGTCTCCCCGTAAGCATTTGTCCTGACTCCGCCCATCATGTAGTGGGATGCGGGTGCTACTGGAATTAATCCTTTAGAGATATCCAATCCGCGATCCAGACAGAATCGATAAATGGTTGGGAACCGATTGGTTATGGTTTTCCTCGGCAGATGGGTAACATCAAGGAAGACGCGTTCGCTTCCGGTTTTCCTCATTTCTGCCACGATGCTGCGGGCTACGATATCGCGTGGGGCCAGTTCTGCATCAGGTGTATAGTCCGGCATGAAGTGATGGCCTTCGACATTGCGAAGAGTACCTCCCTCACCTCTGACAGCTTCGCTAATTAGGAACGGTGGAATGCCCGGTAAACGGATGGCAGTGGGATGAAACTGGCAAAACTCCATATCGGTGATATCGGCACCTGCTTTGTAGGCGATGGCAATACCGTCACCAGTAGCGACATCCGGGTTAGTGGTGAGTTTGAAGAGCCGGCCTGCTCCTCCTGTAGAAAGGATAATACTCGATGAAATGTAATTTTCCAGCGAGCCGATACGGGAATCGAAAGCGGTGACTCCCTTTGCTATTCCATCGCGAACAATGATGTCAGTAGCAAGAGAGTGTTCCATAATGGTGATATTCTTCGAATCGTGCACGGCACGACTTAGCGTAACCTCGATTCGTTCGCCTGTGGCATCTCCGCCGGCGTGCAATATTCGAGGTAAGCTATGCGCCGCTTCCCTAGTTAGGGCCACTTCTCCAAACTGGGTATCAAAAGGAACCCCAAGATCGATGAGATCCGTAATGCGATCACTGGCTTCCTCGGTCAGAATTCTCACTGCCTCCGGATCGCACAATCCTGCACCTGCGGCCATTGTGTCCTTGAAATGAAGTTCTGCCGAATCGCCGTGGCCTATGGGCGCAGCAATGCCTCCCTGCGCATACTTGGTGTTGCATTCATCGAGGCTGCCTTTCGTCAGGATCAGAACGCTCCCTGCCTCTTTGGCCAACAGAGCGGTGTAGAGGCCAGCGATCCCGCTTCCAATTATGATGAAATCAAATTCTTTGTTTGCCATTCCCTACCCTACGTTTAGATTACTCTCCATTGCAGGTGAGCCCCGGAGTGACCATGGTCCGGTGTGATCGATCCTTACTTGAACGAGTTGCCCAAGGCAATCATTTTCATGTTCGAAAAACACTAGTTTATCACTTCTGGTACGGCTTTGCCACCTCTCTCCCTTGTGTCCTTCCACCAACACTTCCACTGTATGGCCTAGAAGTAGCTGATTTTTGTTGGTGGAAATGCGCTCTTGAAGCTCTTCGACCTGGCGCAGTCGACTTTGTTTATCCTCTGGCGCAACATTGTCTTCAAGTTTTCTAGCGGCTATTGTACCCGGACGTGGCGAGTACGCTGCAACATGCACGGTATCGAACTGATATTTTTCGAGTAAATCGAAAGTCCGCTGAAATTGATCTTGAGTTTCATTGGGAAATCCGACGATTATATCATTGCTCAGAGCAACATCGGGAATCGTGGCGCGTATGCGATCGACTAACTCCGTATATTGCTCAATAGTGGACCCTCGTCGCATTGCTGCCAATGTTTCATTATCTCCTGATTGGGCAGGGAGACTGATATGCTCACAGACCTTTTCCAGAAAAGCGATTGCCTCGATGAGCTTTTGACTCATGTCCTTGGGATGTGAGGTCAAAAAACGGATACGAGCCAGGTTGTCGATCTGGTTCAATTCCTGCAGCAGGTCTGCCAGATCAGGTTTGCCTGGGAGATCATTTCCGTAAGAATCCACGTTTTGACCCAATAAAGTGATTTCCCGGGTTCCTTCCCCTGCGAGTTGCTGAATATCATCGACAATTTCGCCCATGGGACGGCTCTTTTCTCTTCCCCTGCGATAGGGCACGATGCAGTAAGAGCAGAAATTATTGCATCCCTGGATTATGGGCACAAAGGCAGTTGCCGATTGGGAATGGGTGGAAGGGATAGTTTGGGTGAGAGGAGTAGAGTGTTTTTTTGTGTGTGTCAGAAGATCATCGAAATTCCGGGGTTTTAGGAAAAAATCGATGTGCGGGAACCTCTCCTTCATGTCATCGATATTGGAATCGACCATGCAACCGGTGAGTGCCAGAATGGTTTCTGGGTATTTTCGCTTAAGCGCTTTGAGGTTGGATAGTTTGTTTAATACTTTGTCTTCAGCGTTTTGCCGGACTGCACAGCTGTTCAAGACGATGATATCCGCTTCTTCGACTACCTGGACTTGCTGTAGGCCAAGCTGACCCAATTCCAGCGCCAAGCGTTCCGAGTCGGATTTGTTCATCTGACAGCCGATTGTCCAGATATAAAACCGGTTCATATAGTCCCCTGCGCCGATTATATCATACCTGTTTTAGCTTCCGCTTGTTTCAACTTATACGATTAGGTATAATCGGCTAACAGCTTTGCCAAGACTCCCATGGTGGTAGGTGTGAAAGTCTGGCGTGTCAAAGGCTAACTCAGATACACCAGCGTAAGGAGCATTTCATGGTCAGGAAAGAAAAGGTGGCAAAAAGAGCAAAAAGAGCAGAAGACCTAAGAGAAACTGAAATGCCGCCAGCCTACGACAATCGGTCGATGTTAGTGCGCATTCTTGACCATATAGCTGAAAAAGGGATATATGCCCTCATATTGTTGGTCCCGTTGGCGTTCCTTCCGGAGACCTATTGGCTATTTGATGTCACACGAGTTACTGTTCTGAGAGTGTTGACGATAATTGTTTTAACGGCGTACCTGTCTGGAGTGGTGATCTCCAGACAGTGGAGGATTGTAAGGCCACCACCTTTAGTATTATGGCCGATACTTGCCTATCTTGTTTTCTATACTATTTCTACAATATTCTCCATTGCCCCCAATCTAAGCCTCTTTAGCGGTGAGGGTAGGAATTTCGGGTTGATTTCGCTTATCAATATGATATTGCTGTACTTGCTGGTAATAAACATCATGACCGATCGTAAAAAACTTATGCGGTGTTTGGTCATGTTCATAGCTTCTTCCTCAATAGTAGCGTTGCTGGGCATGTATCAGTTTTATGGCAGAATTGAGGACACCCATCTTAGTATTATGCTTGGATTGAGTTGTGTAGCTGCATTGGTGTTTTTCTATTTGGCGGTGTTCCGTGGCAAGGACAACTATGAACAGCGCGTATGGTTTTCAGTGTTTTTCTCCATCACATTTATAGTCGTAATTTGCCTATTGTTTGATCTGACCAAAGAGTCGGGCATTCTGTACAGCCAAATTGAAGGAACCAGCAGTTATACCAATCAGACGAGAACATATATCAGTTGTGGACCGGATCTGGGGAGCATTGGGCGGTATGAGGGCATTCATCAGCTATCTAGTACGATGGCTAGCCGGACGAGTTCCACATTTGGCAATCCAGATTTCCTCATTTCTTTCCTGATCCTTCCGATTCCAATTGCTCTTGGATACGTGCTGAAAAGGAAATGGTTTTATATATTGCCACTTCTTCTCCTTCTTTTGTGTTTGGTATTGAGCATTCCTTATCAGGAACTAGGTAATTATTGGATTATTTACTTTGTGATTGTGTTTTTAATCGCGCTTTTTATAGCTGCTGTGTATATTGGCCGGAAGTTCTTCGTCGAACATGCTTTGATATATGTTTCGGTATGTTTGGTAATACTCCTCGTACTAACAAGTAGTATGTTTGCATTAAATGTGTATGATGCGAAGGACAAAGGCAATGCTTTTCTGAAGGATCATGTTGGCCTTGATCCAGATGATGACCGCGCCCTACTCTGGGGCATTGCATTAGATACAATGGATACTTCCAAGGTTAAGGTTGTTGGATCCGGCCCCAATACGTTCAGAGATACGTTTACCCAATATGTAACTCTTGAGTATTCTCAGGGGAAGCCGGATCGCCGGGAGGATAAGGTCCATAACGCTTTCATTGAAGCGCTTGCTACCACAGGATGGCTGGGATTCATTTCGTATTCAATAATGTTAATTTCTATAGTAGTGTACTTTATGTTGTGGTTACTAAGGAATCCCGGGAAACGTGACTTCATTTTTGTTAGTATGATACTTCTGGCGGGACTAGCATATGTTCTTGTGAGTCTGACTCTGTTTCACACCGTAATCCCCTACACTTTCTTTTGGATAGTGGTGGCTATTGGAGTGGGACTCACCCTTGTAGATAACCCTCGAATATCGACGGTAAATTTGAATATTTCAAAAATATTCTCACTTTCCCTTGCAGCCATACTTCTGTGCATTGGCTTTTTGGGTATATTTATGGCTGCTCGTCCGCTGGTTGCCGATCATTATTTCCAGGAAGCTCAGCGCGCCAGCAATTGCGGTAATTTGGCCAAAGCAATTCCACTATACGAGAAAGCTCACGATTGGAACGATTCTGAAGTACACTATCATCTCGACTATGCCCATGCGCTTCATACGGAGGCTGTGTATTCGGGCGATCCCGTAATTACAGGCCGTAACGCTTCGATGATTATCGAAATCCTTGATGATGCCGTTCAACAGGAGCCAGAAAGTGCAATGATGTATTATAACCGTGCACAGCTCATGTATGCACTTGGTTTCCATCCGGATGCGGTCATTGCGGATGACTACACGATTATCGGAGATGTTTACAAAAGTATCGATTTGTATCCCAATGGCTATTTGAGTTATTGGTTCTTGGCAGAGATGGAGACCATAAGGGGGAACTTGGAACAAGCGATTGCTGCTGACGAATACGCTTTTAGAATTGTGCCGGAATACCTGGGTGGGCTGACTCCCCTGTCGTATTATAATGAATCGTTGTCCAGGCTGGGGCGAAACTATACTGCTTTAGGTGCGTTGTACGAAGAAGATAGCGATCTAGAAAAGGCTCAGGAATTGTACGAAAAAGCGGTCGATAGTCTCGAACAAGTGATTGGGTCAGATCCATCCGATGTCGGGGTTCGTTTCTTCCTGGGGCGCGCATACGAACGGGCCAATTATATCGAAAAGGCGCAGGCAGAGTATGAAGAAGTAATCATTACCTTGGAAGAGGCGGTCGAGTCACAACCGGACGATGATGACATTCACTACTTCCTGGGAGCTGCATATGAAGCTACTGGCGAACTTGATAAAGCTGAGCAAGAATATCGGGTAGCGCTAGAAATTAACCCTAACTTGCAGGAAGCGATAAAAGGTCTGGAGCGATTAGAGGGGATGCAAACAGAGATGGATGGTTCCTAGCCTGCTTATACAGGGAGGCCCTTCAACAGCCCAGGTAAGCGGCCTCACCTATATGATTCGTTGGTTTTACTATACGTCAACACAGTCATCCTGATGTAGCATTCCAGTTGCTTTAAGGTAGAGCATTATGGAACTGACCCGAGGATGTTTGGAGTTTGTAACCATGTTGAGTTTACTGTAGATGGAATTTATGTGACGCTCGATCGTTTTCGGGTCTACGCAGAGTACCTCAGCAATTGTTCCGTTCCTGTATCCTTTTGCCATCCAACTCAGAACCTCAAGCTCACGATGAGTAAGCTCTTTAAGGAAAGTGGTTTTACTCTCACCGGCCCCGATTAGCCCTTCCATAACTACTGAATCAAGGATAACCTGTCCTTCAGTAACGGCATGGACAACCTGTATCAATTGGCTTGCTCTATCTATGGAGTGTTTCAGTAGAAAAGCACATCCTTTGGAGCTGCCCTTGGTGAATCCTCTTAATTGCTTGATTCCCTTTATATCATATAGGGTAGAAAGGAGAACGATCCCGAGATCAGGGAAAGTCTCTCGGATAGTCTCAAGCTGCGTTATGGTGCTTGGCTGGAGCATTTTAGTGCCCAAAACTACAGCATTCGGCTCAAGGGCAGAAAGGACGCTCATAACACCTTCAGTGTTGCTATCTCCCGATACCCCAACTAAATCAATCGAAGGTTCTGAAGGCAAAACAGCGTTATAAGCATCCCTCAGGATCTCTTGTTCTTCAACTATATAAAGTCTGATCTTCTTCACTTCAGAGTTACTTCCTGACCTGTTGTATTCTGGCATGCTATCCCTCCCGGCAGAAGATCGCTGGCATAATCAATTCTAGTTATACTGAAAAAGTCAGTCGCACAACAGGATTCCCTGAACATAAGTTTCTCCCGATATGACGATTTCGTCCACGTCTATAGATTCGGTCGGTTCCCATGCCCCTGAAAGCCATTCATATAACTTTGTTGTTCTTTCAGATTGGACGAGTAAGAGTTGCCTTTCGGCAGTTGTTATTTTGTCGATAAACATCTCCGTGCAACCCTCAGACTTCTAAACCTTACTATGTATGATCGTGGTTTGCAACGGGAAACCCCCTACTTCTATTGCGTCGTTTGGAGCTTTTTTTCTGGGGCCCTACCCCCAAGAAAAATGTGGGGAAAAACCGCTGTTGAAATATGGGCTAGCCCGGTATCGATCCTATGACGAAAATAGTAAATTGATGCACGTGGGACTGGAAATTCGTTCAAATCGATCCCTGTCGCTGAAACTTAACATTACTAAAAGCTAGCGGATTCGCAAGGCCTTGTTGCCAGGCGATTCTACAAGCTCCGAGAAGGGCAAACCGGGAGAAATCCCGGGACGCAAAGCCAAGGGTCTAAAGCCTCCTAGAGGTCATGACCGCCGGGCCGCCGAAGAGCGTACTTTGTGTCTATCCTTTTGCTTCAGTAGCAAAAAAGGGATGCCTTTCCGGGCATCCCTTTTCTTTTGTATATGAAAAAGAACATGTTGAAAACAGACATAATCAGAAGTGGTCAAACGGCAAATATGCTGAGTGCAGTAGTCGGCACGGTATTTGCTGGTATGACAACAGTTACTCTTTTTATGTACACATTCCGCATACCTTTGCTGAAAGGTAAAGTGGCGAGTATCTATGGGAAGGAGGTATAAATGATGTTCATAAGAACTCAGATACGCAATCCCTATGATGGCCAGAAAGGAATAACCGGGCTGGAGACAGCCATCATCTTGATTGCTTTTGTAGTAGTAGCCGCGGTCTTTGCTTATACGGTATTGTCCGCAGGTTTGTTTGCTACCGGGGAAAGCAGTCAGGCAGTATATTCCGGACTGAAACAATCCCAGAGCACCATGCAGCTCAGTGGTGCTGTATATGGCTATGATGCAGACGACAACGACTATGTGGATAAACTGGAATTCGTGGTGAAACTGTGCCAGGGTGGGGAACCGATGGATTTTACCCCCGGTACCCCAGCTACTTCTCCTAATAAGGTCGTCATCTGTCTTTCGGGCTCCAGTCAGTATGTAGAGGAACTGGCGTGGTCGAAGACAGCCGTAGGAACTGATGATGGCGACAATCTACTAGAGGCGAACGAGGCATTCCGGATAACAATAGAAAACCTCGAAGACGGGGCAAACAACGGGTTGAATCCCGACCTAAAGAGGAAGCAACAGTTTTTATTGGAAGTCAAACCTCCTACGGGTGCGGTGCTGCCCATAGAGAGAAGACTTCCCAATGAGATTGATCCGGTGATGAACCTTAATTGAGGTATCAGTAAACAGAGCTTTTACATGATGAAACGCAGCTGGGAGTTGATCCCTGAGACATTGAGTTTAACTAGCGATGAGGCAATGGCGTTTCCCATATTTGGGTACATGTACCAGAGACCTTTCCTGAAGACCAATAAATTGGGAATCTGAGGGGGGGGAAGGAACATAGCAATGGCGAAGCTGATGAACAATGTAAACAGGGACCAGAGAGGAATAACCGGGCTGGAGACAGCCATCATCCTGATCGCTTTTGTAGTAGTAGCATCGGTATTTGCCTATACTATAATCTCTGCTGGACTGTTTGCCACTCAGAAGAGTCAGGAAGCTGTGTTTGAAGGATTGGAGGAAGTGCAGAGTACTTTAGAATTGGATGGCTATCTCATTGCTCAGGATACTGATGATAATGAGGCCGTGGATCAGATCAGGTTCTCTGTAAAGCTGGCGCTGATGGGTAAGCCGATAGATTTCTCACCCAAGGCAGTCAGTTCTTCTACCGATAACGCGGTTGTGCTTTGTTATATGGATAAGAACCAGTGGAAGGAAGATCTGTGCTTTACGGCTACAGCTGTTGGGAAAAATGATGGTGACTCTCTGCTAGAGCTGGATGAGAAGTTTGTGATCACCATCCCCAGGCTTGAAAGTGGGACACAAAACGTTCTTAGCCCTACTTTACTAAAAAGTACAACGTTCTCAATTGAACTCAGGCCACCAAATGGCGCGACACTCCTTCTTGAAAGAACCACTCCGGGCGAAATTGACAAAGTGATGAACATGCTATGAGGCTAGCGCTGTGTTGAGGGTATGGATGAAATGTAACACTAAAGAAGCTAAGGACCCGGATTCGCAGGTCGATGGATCCGGTTTTTGAAGAAATGCAAATCCTTGTTAATCAGAGGAGGGTATATGGTACATGAAAGAGAACGAGACCCCACTTAGTGTGGGGTATAGATATGAAGTTCAGTAATGAAAGAAAGGAGGAACAAACATGTTAAACAGATTTCTCAACCGAATGAACGAGAGTCAAAAAGGAATAACCGGGCTGGAGACAGCCATCATTCTCATTGCCTTCGTGGTAGTGGCTGCAGTGTTTGCTTACACTGTATTGAGCGCTGGTCTGTTCTCCTCACAGAAGAGCAGCGAGGCGGTCTACGCCGGGCTGGAAGAGGCACAGAGTACAATGCAGCTCGATGGCGCTGTCATGGGTTTTGCTTCTACTGCTGGTGCTGACCTGGAATGGGTTAAATTCACCCTGTCCAATGCCCTTGATGGAGAGGCGATCAATTTCACCGAGCCGACCTATCAAAGTTCAGGAACAGCTTCTAACTCCAGCAATAGTGTGATTGTCGTCTCTTACGTCGACAAGAACCAGAGAATTGACGACCTTTATTGGAGCTACAAAGTGGTGGGTGATGATGATGGAGACAATCTTCTGGAGGGAGGGGAAAAGTTCCAAATGACTATCCCGGGTAGCGTTACGGATACAAGCGACTTTACCTCGCTCCTTACCGACGATATCAGTGCTAACCACGAGTTTACCATTGAGATCAAGCCGGCTGCAGGTGCGGTGATGAAGATCAACAGGACAACTCCCGCATATATTGACAAAGTAATGAACCTGAACTAAGAAAATCGGAATGACACTATGGATCCGTGTTTTTAAACCTTCTGTCTGGATAGAAGGGGGAGAAGGACTTTCAAGAAAAGGAAAGGAGGAAAAATGCTAAAGAGATTTATGAATAAAGTAAACCGCTACCAAAATGGGATAACCGGGCTGGAAACGGCCATCATCCTGATCGCTTTCGTGGTAGTGGCTGCGGTGTTTGCCTACACCGTATTATCTGCAGGACTGTTCGCCACCCAGAAGAGTAGCGAGGCGGTCTATTCCGGGCTGGAATCTACCCAGAGTACCCTGGAAATGAAGGGTGGGGTAATTGCCTATGCTACCGGTGGCACTGCTCAATCGGGTCAGGCTACCGACCTTATATTGGACAATGGTGGTTCTGCCTTGACCAACGCTGGTACGTACGTAACCAGGTTACAGTTTACCGTGGCTAATGTGTTGGGTGGAGAACCTATTGACCTGTCACCCTCATACACAGTGGCGAGCACTGTTGATGCGCCAACCGATTTGACTATATCAAGTCCGGATAATCATGTTACCGTCATTGATTATGACGACAAATTCAATCACTTTGAGGATTGTACCTGGACTATCGACTATCTGGGTATGAACGACGGCGATAACCTGCTGGAAGCGGGAGAGAAGGCCCTGATGACCGTGTGGCTGGTGGAACATGACGGTACCGATTTCAACCTAGCCGCTTCAGGTGATACCGGCGCCTGGTTTGATGACGATGATGATACCAATAGCCAGCTTATAGATGCCAATCACCAGTTCAGACTGCAGATAAAGACATCTGAAGGCGCGGTACTCTCAATTGAGAGGACTTTGCCCGCTTACATAGACAAATCGATGGATCTGCACTAGACGTAAGCTTGAAACTTGAGTGTATTGGGGGGCAGATAAGTGCACCAAGTGCTGCTGCCCCTGGGAGTAAAGTTGATGGAACATTCGGAGGAATCTCCGCCTGCTCTTCGGTAACGGGGAGCAGGCGGGTGGGAACCCTCCGCAACGACGAATCTCGTGAGAGAAGGAGACAACAAATGTTGGCAAAAATGATAAACAATGATAAAGGTGTCACCAGACTTATGGTGGGGACCATGCTGGTTGCCTGCATAGCTGTTGCGGGACTGGTTGCCGCCGCGGATTTCTCCTCGGAGGAAAACAATACCCCGGTGTATGCCGGAATGAGCGGTAACGGTGCGCTTGAATTGAGAGACGCTGTGATTGCCCGTGGTGATGGTACTCAGGTAAGCGAAGTTGTTTTTACTGTAGCTATTCCTGATGGTGCTGATCCGGTCAATTTCACTGCACCTCCTGATAATGTAGTGACGGTTTCATATGTTGATGACCAGCAGCAAGTCGATAATCTTGATTGGGCCTTTGCCCAATACGGTCCTGGAGACTGGGACAACATGCTGGAGAAGAATGAGAATTTCCGCATGGCTATCCAGAGTCCGGATCCGGGAGCTGGCGGTGCCTTCAATATTGAAATCAAGACACCAGACGGGAAAGTGCTGACTATTGGAAGAGCTTTACCCGATGAAATGAAACCAGTGATGAATTTGAAGTAAGTATGGCTTGCGATTTGTTAAAAAGCCAGAAATAGCATTGTGCGTAAAGCAAGATATTTGACATATGCCGAGAATCTTTTCGATAGAGAGGTGAGAAAATGAGACAGATTGTTTCGAGAATTCACCATAGTGAAAGGGGTATAACCGGACTGGAGACGGCCATTATTCTGATTGCCTTTGTAGTGGTTGCTTCCGTGTTTGCCTACACCGTCCTTTCAGCTGGGCTGTTCTCTTCACAGAAAGCGGATGAGACAGTAAAGTCCGGGATTTCTCAATGCCAGGCTACCGCTGAGCTCAGGGGAAGCGTGCTGGCGTACAAGGGTACAGCAAATTCCGACGATTGCATAACCAAGATATCATTCACCATGGGCAACGCTTTGCTGGATGGCAAGGCAGTCGACCTGACCCCTCCTTACTACGTACAGGACGACGGCACACTAAAGTCCCCGGTGCTTGATGATTGTGATGATGCGTGGACCGAGCAAACAAATGTAACCGGTTCCATTGATTCTGCTGATTACCGGGAACCGCCGCGCAGTGTCAAGTTTGTGATAGGCACCTTGGGAGCTAACCAGGTAGTCGGAACCGAAGCATTTGCAAATACCGATTTGACCATTATGAACCAGGTTGCTGTATGGGCAAAATCCAGTGCGGCCCGGACTGCAGGGGATCTTCAACTCCGGTTGTATGACGGTGGAACCAGCGGGACCCTTGCTGCAAGCATGGATTTCCCGGCACTGGCCACAAACACCTGGAAGAAGTGCGTTCTTACGATCACTGACCCATCCGCAGCCGGAATGGATGGCGTGGATACGATAGCATTGTATACAACCACTGCCAGCACCGACAGTACAAGCATTCACCTTGATGAAGTGAAATCCATATTCACCGATGGTGAGTCGGTTACCCTGATCAGCTATAACGACAATAACCTCGTTATTGACGAAACTGCCTGGACTGTAGGGTTTTCAGGCGGATATGAAGACGATGGCGACTACTTGCTGGAAGACGCTGAGAAGGCTGTAATTACCGTGTGGTTACAGGATTACAATGGGGCTACTGGTGTTTGGAGTAATGGCACCAATGAGCTTGACCCATTCATCGATGATAATGCGAACCACTTAGGTGCCAATGACCTTTTCAGTATACAGCTTATGCCGTCTGTGGGGTCTACGCTCCTGATGGAGAAGCGGATACCGGCTTATTTGAGTCCTGTAATGCGCCTCAACTAGAAAGAAAAGATATATCGTAGTAGAAATTTGCCGAGTCAGCACAATGCTTGTTAAGACAACACTCAGCAGGGAGAATACCTGCTGAGTGTTGGCTACTAGAGTGGTGACGGCTAATAGGTGGTTTCTTGCCTGTCCCACAAGGAGCAAGCTATGGAACTGAGCCAGAGAGTAGACGAGCTCGAAGCCGAGTTGAAAATAGTAAAAAACGAGGTGCAGACCGTGCTCCTGGATATTAGGGAGCGCGTGCTGTCCTATTATGATAATCCTTTTCAGGTGATTGAGGCCAGGTCAGGAGGAAGCAAAGGGGACGTAGATGCCTCCATTATCGGAGGTGATCGTGGCGGTAGCAATGCGGCTCCTGCTCCTGCTGCTGCCCCAGCTGTTGCACCTGCTGCGGTTGAACAACAGCCGCTTGCGCCAGCGCGGGGCAGTGAGATCAGTGAGGGGGCAATGAAAATGGATGGTGGTATGCAATCCGGCGAATTGAAATTACTGGCGGATCAGATGCAACTTGAAAGACAGTCATTGGAACTGGAGCGACGAGCAATGGAGCAGGCGAACCAAGCGTTACAAGCCGGAGCTTCATCAATGGTGCCAGGCCAGGTTGGC
>JABHWQ010000464.1 GCA_018657655.1 Chloroflexota bacterium
AGGACCGGTTCACAGTTGAAAGCCAAGGCAATATCTCATTTGTGTATGCTCCAGAAACTTCCGATGAGAGTGAAAAAATATTTCAAGCATCCAAAAATCGCTTATGCCGCTAGCATCCTTATTTAATTGCCGGGTTAATATAATTATATGCGTATACCTGCGAAATACGAGTTGCTGCTGATAAACTTCTATTCATTATTTGTAGTTCTAATAGTAACCCTTACCAGCATTGAGCCGCTTCGGATCGCAGTTAGTCTCCCTTTCTTACTTTTTCTCCCCGGATACACCCTCATAGCGGCCGTATTTCATAGAAATTCCGATCTGGAAGACGGCATTGAAAGAGTAGCGTTCTCTATTGGATTGTCCATAGCGATTGTGCCCCTTACCGGGCTTCTTCTCAATTATATCTGGGCCATCCGGCTTGGCACTATCCTTACATTCCTGGTTCTCTTCATCGCTATTACCTCCGCAATTGCATGGTATCGCAAACGCAGCATTTCGGAAGATGAAAGATCAGCCCTTGTTCTCCACTTGCCCCTGCCACAACTCAATAAGTCCGGCACACTGGAGAGAGTGTTATCCATACTTCTGGTTCTCTCGGTTATTAGTGCTATTGCAGCTACAGCCTATACCGCCTTCCATTTCCCCGGCGAGGAGGAATACACCGAGTTTTATGTCTTGGGATTTGAAGGTAAAATGGATGGTTACCCCAGGGAAATCGAACTTGATAAAGAGGGAAATATAGCATCGGTTAAATACGCTTATCTAAAGAAGGATTATGGAGGACAAGTTCTGCCGGAACCGGAGATGATCGAAGAGAAAGACGAAAGTGCTCGAATACTGCTGGGTGTTGCAAATCAGGAACACCGAACCATGTTATACGAAGTGGAAATATTAGTGGATAGCAATCATTCTGCCACCATTGGTCCGGTTGAACTATCTCACGGGGAAACATGGGAAGGCGAAACGGGATTTGTGCCCACTGAAGCTTCCGCTGTTACCACATTGGCAGAATCGCTTACCGAAGATCAACGGGTCGTTGCAGTTCGGTCCACAGATGGCTTCGCTTCGGGAGATGAGGTTATTATTGGCGAGGATAGAACCCGAATAAAAGAGATCAGAGAACATTCATTCATACTTACAGAAACACTTGGCACATCTTATCCCGTCGGTACAAAAGTTACCAAAACCCAGCGGGTTGAATTCAGATTGCACAAAGTGCACATGCTCGGTGCACCGGGGCAGGAGCAATCATCGCTTTCTATATGGGCAGGAAATCACGGAATGAGTGTAATGGTTGCGAACCTCAGTGACAAAGAGGCGGATTACTCTCTACAGATTCGGGCACAGCCAGAGGTTGGGTATCAAACCGTTACTAAGGAAATCGGGCCTTTTCGGCTTGGTTCCGGCGAGAAGTGGAACGAGGAAATAATACTCGTCACAGATGATAGCGAAGTGAAGGATATGGAGTTCTACTTGTACCAAAATGGAGAACTCATATATCAGGAGAACTCCCCTCCTGATGATTACCTGATGCTTCATTTGCAAATCGAGGTCACTAAATAGGAAAAGACCAGGACAAAATGAGTAAAATAGCCGAGCATATCCGTGATCGGGTACCAGAGAAAATGGACATCATTGCCGCTATAGGTGGCATTTTTCTCGGGGCGGTGATCTCCGCGATGAACCTTATCTATTCCAATGCCTATCTCATCACCATTGGCCCTATGCTCATCATTACCTGTGCCTTCTATCTCCTGTTCCGGCACAGGCTGCTGGCGGAAACCTCGGAACCGCAGACAAGCCAACACTTCGTACTCCTGGTGAACATCCTTTTCTGGCTTTCCTTTGCTGTTAGCATTTACACCCTCAGCACGGAAACCCTCCACCGCCCCCCTGCCTATTTCATCCTCACTGCCTTCGCTGCTTCCATGGTAGCAACACAAATATTATATGTACGGACAACAAGAACCACCGTTTTGGTGTTGTTTGAGATTCTGCTTCTAACCCTCAGTGTGGGCATAAGCGCTTACTGGGTATTCCCTACTATCCATGGCTCGGACCCATGGGCACACGTGGAATATGTACGGGATTTTGTGAATACGGAACACATCGAATCCACCAGGGGCTGGATTGTGTACCTCAATTATCCCATAACTCACCTCAATGTAGTCGCGGCAAAACTGCTGGCAAATGTTGACTATAAAGCAGCCATGTTCCTGGGCATTGGCCTGCCCTATGCTTTGAGCGCTGTCTTTGTGTTTCTGATTGGCCGTAGCCTGGCTGGTGTTAAAATAGGCCTTTTAGCGGCATTACTGACCGGGTTGAGCGATGTCCATCTGCAGTTTGGAATAGATTTGATGCCAACTTCCTATGGAATAATGTTCTTTGCCATTATTGCCTGCTTGCTTCTGCGCAAAAGAGGCACCGGTCAATTAGTGAGAATAGGACTGATCGCATTCCTCTTCTTGATAATCATTACTCATAATATGTCCAGCTTTGTATTGCTATGTCTGCTGGCTTCTTTCCTTATCGGTGTATATGTTTACAAGGTACTGTTTCAGTCAAAAGCCAGGTTAAAAGATTCTTCCCCGATTCCTCTACCTTCAATCGTGCTCATGTTTATTATTGCTATGCTGGGATACTGGATCTATGCTGGATTTCAGGAAGGACGGAGTTTCTTTGAAAACATCGTAGAGGGACTCTATAACTCCCTCGCAGAGGAAGCCGGTTTGCTGGCGCGACCGGAATCACCTATTGCCCAATATGGTTATTTAAAGCCCATCATGGATATTGCCGGTTTCGTGATGATTTATCTCTTTGGCACACTGGGAATCCTTATATGGCTTGCCAGGAAAAATATTGATAGGAACAGAATAGTCCTGATTTGCGCTGTTACTTTGCTAACAATTTCCGCACTTCTGTTTCCTGTAATGGGAATACGCAACATAATGCCCTACAGGTGGTACGCCTTCATATATATTATCCTGAGTGTCCCGGCGGCCGTAGCTATATTCACAGTTGTTCAACGTCTGTATTTATGGGGACTCACTAAGATTGTGTTAATATGTATCACGTTTTCTATTACTTTTTTGATGCTGACTAACAGTTTTACCAACACGGATAGCCCAATCTACAGTCGTGAATTGAACCAGCAGATGGTATATACTGATGCCGAGATGGCAACAGCCAGAAAAATTATTGAAGTCTCTGGGGAACGGTGGGTAGTTACTGACTTGCAGTACGGTGGACGGGTATTGACCACGCATATGGGAAGAGACTCTGTAGCCAGAGATATGCAGAATGAGGAATGGATAAAAAGGATTGCCCCCATTGTTATCTGGCGAAACATTATGGCAGACCGGCCTATCCAAACCCCTGATCAAACGGTGATTCTGGGGGATTCCTACAAGCAGAATCTGGAAAACTCGCACGATCTCATTTATACCAATAATGCCTCCGGAATATTTTTGCCAGGGGAATGACTGAGACATGGCAAGTGGAGTACAACGATTCATCCGTGATGTAGGCTGGTCATTTGCCAGTCTGGCTATCTCAGCCTTTGCCCACTTTATCCTCCGTACATTCCTGGCCAGATACCTGGGCACCGATGATTTGGGACTCTACACCCTTGCCTTCACCGTCTACTCCTTCGGCATGATCTTTGCCGCCGTTGGTATCGGGGCTGCGCTAATCAAGTACGTTGCCGAAAACAAAGAAGATGCTGCCAAGATAGGAATCATGGTATCAAGTGGAACTATCACTGCGTTTCTCATTGGGAGTATTGTGGGACTTGTCCTCTATGCCTCTTCTTCTACCATAGCCAACAATTTCTTCGATATGCCGGAGTTGGAGAAACTATTACACATCGTTGCATTTGCATTTCCTTTCATTGCGTTGGAAAAAGCCACTTTAGGTTTCCTCAATGGGAAAAGACTAATGAGTCTTTTTGCCTCCATTAATATTACACAAAATATACTGACAATCATTTTCACACTGATCCTAGTCCTTCTCGGATGCGGCCTCACCGGTGCTGTAGTCGGTTTGGTGGTGCCGATATGCATATGCAGCCTTTTCTCCTTGTTTGCCATACGAACATCGTTGGGGAAAACAACATTTGAACAATATATCCCTGTTACCAGAACGCTTCTGGTCTTTGGGGTATATGTTGCTCTGACAAATGGCATAGGAATGCTATGGGGTAATATGGATAGCCTTATGATTGGAGGCTTCTTGAGCGAAGAAGCTGTGGGACTTTATGCCGTGGCATTCCTATTATCTCAGGTAATACAAATACCATCGTTAGCCATTCAAATAATTACCACTCCCACAATAGCTACCTATTGGGGCAAGGGAGACGTAGGCCAAATCGAAAACATGGTAAACAGGATGATGAAGACTGTGGCTATCTTCATCATACCCATTGTCTTCCTGATGGTGTTTCTGTCTCATGAAATAATAACACTGCTTTTCGGGGAGAAATTCACCCCAGCGGTCCTCCCTTTTCAAATATTGTTAATAGGTGGCGTATTTGCTGCGATACTGACGACAGTGGGGGGCACCCTTTCCAGCACGGGCTATGTAAAAGTGTTATTCAAACTTAGCATTGCTGGTTTGGTGCTGAACATGGTTTTCAACCTGTTACTAATTCCTCCTTTTGGTATCACCGGAGCTGCGATAGCAACTTCGACATCAACGACATTAGCTGTTATGTTTGTTTTTTACCTTTGGCAGCGACTGCTGAATATAAGAATACACTGGGAATGGTTTGCTAAGTTATTCACCTTTGCTGCACTTTTAATGGGGACCACTTATGGACTTGGAATAATAGTCAATAGTTATGTTTGCATTCTAATCTCCTTCATTGTTCTTGTAGTTACTTTGCTAAAATACTTCGTTACGAAAGAAGACCTTAGGCTAATAAAAATAATTATGGGATGGGCAGTTGACGATAGTGGATAATTTTAGTCGGTGAACCCTCACAATAAAAGCATGGAAAGAGCCTGTTGCACAAAGCAGTGCAGGAGACCTCCTGCCGGGGGTTTGGGGGTGTCCCCCAACTCAAACCTCCCCCAAGATTGGGGGATCGAGGGGGTTGAAAAGGGTTTTTGCAACAGCCTCGAAATCGAATTTATATCGAATGTCTCTGACATTGGTTTAAAAGAGAATATATTCGATCATGCACTCTCGACTCGATCGGGAATCTAGAGGGGTCGGGGACTGGATTCCGGTTCGCGGCCCGGATTGACATATCCAGCTACAAACCTTTACTTAATTAAGATGCGATTGGCCTGACAATAAAAGGGAGCAAGGTCACATCTGTATTGTATATGGAATAGAATCTCGACTAAGCAGGTTCAAATTCTCGATTGTATGGCAGTAGTTTTTCGATTATACTATTAATCATATCAATGGGTTGAATTCCCCGCCGCTTGCGGCGACATGTTAAGACGTTCCCAATTGATATCCCGTCCGTTGGTGGCGGGGCAGTTTATTTCCATTAGACGAATATTTTTCAAGTATAGTAACTTGTTCTTGATCATTCCAAAGCTATGTGAATATTTTAAGAATAGACATGAAATATGTGGCTCAATCGATGAGGGTAATTCTCTATATATGCCAATGTTGGGGGAACTTTGATCTATCCTTCGGATCAAGATCTTTCTCCAAATACCAACATTAACATTGGAAATGATATAACAAATTGGTGGCAGGTAAGTTGGCCTAAGAAAATCAAACATCATATCTTGGAATCTATCCGATGAGAAGAATATAGATTCCTAACCTATATGTAGAGGAGACTAGATATGAAAACAGTTATTCTCTGTGGTGGACAGGGGATGCGGTTGCGTGAGGAGACCGAGTTTCGCCCCAAACCACTTGTCCCCATCGGCGGAAAACCTATTCTCTGGCACATTATGAAAATCTATGCTCATTATGGGTTCCGCGAATTTGTGCTTCCACTTGGTTATCGTGGTGACATGATCAAAGAGTGGTTATTGAACTATGAAACAATGACCAATGATTTCAGTATCCATCTTGGCGAGAATAGTTCAATTGAGTATCATGATTCACATTTAGAACAGGATTTTGAAGTCACTTTGGCCGATACTGGCCAGAATACGATGACTGGTGGAAGAATAAAACTGGTAGAGAAATATATATCTGGTGATACTTTCATGGTGACATATGGTGATGGGGTAGCAGATATAGATATTCGCTCACTCATGGAGTATCATCACAGTCATGGTCGGCTAGCTACAGTTACAGTAGTACATCCATCCCAACGATTCGGTGTCCTTGCGTTAGATGAGAGTTCATCAGTAGTCGATTTTGCCGAAAAACCTCAGATGAAAGACTGGATTAGTGCTGGGTTTTTGGTGTTCAACCGACGTATATTTAACTATTTAGAAGGTGCTGATTGCATTTTAGAGCGTGAGCCTCTTGAACGCTTAACTTCCGAAGGTGAGCTAGTGGCTTATAAGCATGAGGGTTTCTTCTATGGTATGGATACATACCGTGATTATATGCATCTCAACGATTTGTGGGATAAAGGACAAACTCCATGGACGAAATGACAATAGATAATCCTTTTTGGCAAGATCGTCCTGTTTTTGTGACTGGAAGTACGGGGTTACTGGGGGGTTGGTTGGTGCAGCGACTTCTTCAACTTGGCGCTGATGTTATTTGCTTGGTACGAGATTGGGTACCACAAAGTGAAATGTTTCAGGTACACCTTGTTGACAAAGTGAGGGTTGTTCGCGGTGATATCTGCGACCAAAAGCTCTTGGAAAGAATATTGGGAGAATATGAAATAGAGACTGTTTTCCACCTAGCCGCTCAAACAATTGTGGGTATTGCTAACAGGAATCCTATTTCAACTTTCGAGACCAATATTGGTGGAACTTGGGCGCTGCTAGAGGCATGTCGGCGAAGTCCAAAAGTGAGTGGAATTGTAATGGCTTCGTCTGACAAAGCATATGGTGATCAAATAATACTGCCGTATAACGAAGATACGCCACTGCAGGGACGATTTCCCTATGACGTAAGTAAATCTTGTGCTGATCTAATCTCTCAATCGTATTCCAAAACTTATGAGGTTCCAGTAGCCATCACTCGCTGCGGTAATTTCTATGGTGGAGGCGACTTGAACTGGAATCGCATTGTTCCAGGAACCATCCGCTCAGTGCTGCGTGGTCAAAAGCCCATGATACGATCTAATGGGCAGTATGTGCGCGATTATTTTTATATAGAGGACGGTGTGGCTGCCTATATTTTACTAGCCGAGAAACTTGCAACAAGCCCACAGTTGAGTGGTGAGGCGTTTAACTTTTCTAATGAAAGGCCAGTATCTGTAATTGAGCTTGTTCAAGATATCCTACAGTTGATGGCATCCGATATGGAGCCAATAATAGAAAATGAGGCTGCGAACGAAATACTCCAACAATATCTAAGTGCCGACAAGGCGAGACAGGTGATTGGCTGGCATCCTATATTCAATTTGGATGAGGGCCTAAAAAGAACTATTTCTTGGTATGAGGACTTTTTTGACCATGAGCGATACGCATGATTTGTTAAGAAAACAGATTATTGGCTTGGTTCGTGACTATCATAAAGCTGCGTTCCCACCGCAACAATTTGTGCCTGAAGAGAGTCCTGTTCCTTATGCAGGACGTATCTTTGATAGTGAAGAACTTGTCAACTTGGTAGAAGCATCTTTAGACTTCTGGTTAACTACCGGCCGTTTTGCGGATCAGTTCGAAGATGAGTTTGCTAAATTCTTTGGATTAAATCATTGCATTTTGGTCAATTCTGGTTCTTCAGCTAATCTGCTAGCACTATCTTGCCTAACCTCACATAAACTTGGTGAACGACGCTTAAGGCCAGGTGATGAGGTTATCACTATTGCTTCAGGTTTCCCGACAACGGTTAATCCAATCATACAAAATCGGCTCATACCAGTGTTTGTTGACATAGATATTCCAACTTATAATGTGGACGTGACACAACTTGAGAAAGCCCGTTCCAAGCGGACTCGCGCTGTGATGCTGGCCCACACACTAGGAAACCCTTTTGATGTAGCGGCTGTCGTGCATTTTGCTAAACAGCACGATTTGTGGCTCATCGAGGATTGCTGCGATGCAGTGGGCTCGACCTATAATGGGCAGAAAATCGGAACTTTTGGAGATATCGCCACAGTTAGCTTCTATCCTGCTCATCATATCACGATGGGCGAAGGAGGAGCAGTTCTCACGAACTCCCCTCTCCTTGAAGAGTTGGCGCTTTCATTTCGCGACTGGGGGCGTGATTGCTGGTGTAATCCGGGCAAAGACAATACTTGTGGTAAGCGTTTCGAGAAGCAATTGGGTGACCTTCCCTATGGATACGACCATAAATATGTTTATTCACATATTGGCTACAATCTTAAGCTAACTGATATGCAAGCAGCTGTGGGGGTAGCACAGTTAATAAAACTCCCGGCTTTTATCAAGAAAAGACAGGATAATTTCCGCTACCTATATGAAGGGCTCAAAGATATAGAGCATTACTTCATTTTACCTCAGGCTACCCCAAACTCAGTCCCAAGTTGGTTCGGTTTTCCGCTGACGTTGCGATCAGAAGTCCCCTTCACTCGAAACGATGTAGTACAGCATTTAGAAAATCATAGAATCGCTACAAGATTACTCTTTGGGGGTAATTTAGTGCGTCAACCAGCATATCGCGACATTGAACATAGAGTTGTTGGTAATCTGGTAAACTCGGATTCTGTGATGCACCAAACCTTCTGGTTTGGGGTGTATCCGGGGCTTACGCAAGCTATGCTTGACTATGTGATTATGACTCTGAAAACATTCGTAAATGGCAAACGGTAATGATCGTGTTAATATATATTATTGGTGCCACTGGATTTCGGAACTAATCATTAATGGCAATCTTTGCTTGAGTAAAAGCAGAAATTGAACTCTAAATTACGTCGAAGGAAGGACCAGAATGAGTAATCTTAATTCAGCAGAACCATTATTCGTTTTTGACATAGCAAATAATCACATGGGTAGTAGCGAGCATGGCCTCAAAATCATAAGACAAATTCATGATGTCACCGAAGGCTTTGCTTTCAGTTTCGGATTCAAGCTTCAGTACCGTAATCTGGACACTTTTATTCATGCAGACTTCAAAACGAGATTGGATTTTAAGTATGTCAAGCGTTTCTCTGAGACTCGTCTTCCGTGGGACGAGATGAAAATGATGAAAGATGAGGCGAAGAAACTGGGGTTTATCACGATATGTACACCTTTTGATGAACCCTCTGTTGATAAGATTGAAGAACATGATTTTGATATCATCAAAGTCGCAAGTTGCTCATTCACTGATTGGCCTCTTTGGGAACGGATTTCCAGAACTGAGAAGCCCATAATTGCCTCCACTGCTGGCGCTTCCCTTGGGGATATTGACAAAGTGGTAGCCTTCCTAGAGCATCGAGGGAAAGACTTTGCTCTCATGCATTGTGTAGCGGAGTATCCCACATCTGACGCCAATTTAGAGTTGGGGCAGATAGAACTTCTCGAAAAGCGATTTCCTCAAATTAGAGTCGGATATTCTACACATGAGAGTCCTGATAACATGGCCGCTATTAAAGTAGCAATCGGCAAAGGCTCAAGTATATTTGAAAGGCATGTTGGTTTGGAGACAGAACAAATTAGTTTAAACGCATACTCCGCTACTCCAGAGCAAATCAGGCGATGGTTAGAGTCAGCCCAAATGGCGTTTGAGATGTGCGGCGTTCACGAGAAACGCTCAGAATTCAGTGAAAGGGGAATTACGGAGTTAAAGGCATTACGTAGAGGGGCGTTTGCGATGCGCCAAATTAAAAAAGGGGAACGGATAGGTCAGACAGACGTTTTCTTTGCGATACCTACCTTCCCAGGTCAGATTACTGCCAACGACATGTCAAAATACTCTGACTTCTACACCGAAGCAGATATTGAAGAAAAAGCTCCCTTGCTTGATTCTAATACACTGCGGAGAGATATTCGAGAAAACATATATACTATCATATTACAGGTTAGGGAACTGGTTGAAAGAAGTGGTGTGATAGTTCCCAAACAGGTTGATGTTGAAATCTCTCACCATTATGGCGTCGATCGCTTTTACGACTTCGGGCTTACCATATTTACAGTGGTAAATCGTGAATACTGCAAGAAGTTGCTCATCCTTTTGCCAAAACAGCAGCATGCTGAGCAGTCGCATAAGGTAAAGGAAGAGACTTTTCATATCTTATATGGCGACTTATGGGTTAACTTAGATGGAGAAGTCAGGCAATGTAATCCTGGAGATGTAGTTACGGTGAATAGAGAGGTAAAGCATAGCTTTGGCACTGATACGGGGGCTATCATTGAAGAGATTTCATCAACACATTTTGCTGATGACTCTTCTTATACTGATATTGCTATTATGCAAAATAAACATCGTAAAACCCAACTGACGTACTGGCTTGACTAATCTTTTTAATTTAGATATTTGGATAAAGGAACAGTGAAGACAATTGCCTGGGATGTGGATGACGTTCTGAATGACCTGATGCGATCATGGTTTGACGACTCTTGGAGGCCCTCTCATCTAGATTGCTTGCTGGATTATGACGGGATTGTAGAAAACCCGCCGCATGAACTGTTATGTGTGAGTATGTCTGAGTATTTGATTTCGCTGGATAGCTTTCGCTTCTCAGAAGCTATCAGAAAAATGCGCCCTGTACCAGAGGTGATAACTTGGTTCCACCAACATGGAGAGCGATTTCGACACATAGCACTCACGGCAACACCTCTACGGGCTGCACCTTTATCTTCCGCTTGGGTTATGCATCATTTCGGTAAGTGGATTCGCTCTTTTAATGTGATTCCCTCCAAACGACAAAGTGAACAAATACCAATATACGACCAGTCAAAAGAGGAATTTTTGAGATGGTTTGGGAGAGTAGATATCTTAGTCGATGATAGTCCGGTGAATGTCGCGGAAGCACAAACATTGGGGATTCAGGCAATACTCTTACCACGCCCTTGGAATCAAAGCCCTTTGACTCTAGTTGAGGCTCTCAACGTCTTGGCGACTTTGGCAGATACGACTTCTTGAAAGGCACAGTCAGAGACTGAGGTAATAGAGCTTATGAAATTATCTGATTACATATTTCAACGCCTTGCTAAAGAGGGGGTACGACATGTCTTCCTTTTGCCAGGCGGTGGTGCAATGCATCTTGTGGATTCTCTTGGTAAGTGCAAGGAAATTGAATTTGTCTGCAATCTCCACGAGCAGGCTTGTGCAATAGCAGCCGATGCTTATAGCCAATATACGGGCAACCTTGGTGTGGCATTGGTTACGACTGGCCCGGGGGGCACAAATACTGTAACTGGGGTGGCGGGGGCTTGGCTTGATTCCACCCCCTGTTTATTCATTTCGGGTCAAGTCAAACGAACTGACCTCATTGGTGATCGTGGAGTGCGACAGATGGGCTTCCAGGAACTCAATATTGTGCATATAGTAGAATCCATTACCAAGTATGCAGTCACAGTTGTTGACCCAAATTCTATTAGGTATCACCTAGAAAAGGCACTGTTTTTTGCCAGAAATGGCCGTCCAGGCCCTGTATGGCTTGATATTCCGCTAGATGTACAAGCTGCCCATATTAACGAGGATGAGTTGGAAGGATTCGATCCTAAGGAAATCACAACATCACTTAAAAACAGCGTGCTCAAACAACAGATAAGCGAGCTAATACAACTTCTCAATCAGGCTGAGAGACCAGTTATATTAGTAGGAAATGGTGTTAGGCTAGCAAAAGCGATAGGAGACTTTTACCAACTAATTGAGACCCTTCAAATTCCCGTTCTCACCACATGGAGAGCAACTGATTTTTTAGGAGAAGACCATCCTCTCTATATTGGCCGACCAGGGGCTATTGGGCAGCGAGGGGCTAATTTCGCCCAGCAGAATTCAGATTTGATATTGATTCTTGGGGCGCGTCTTGATCTTGGGCAAACAGGATACAGCCACTCTAATTTTGCTCGAACTGCTAAAAAAATCATGGTTGATGTTGATAATGCCGAGATAGAGAAGATGGAATTTAAGATCGACATACCAATATGCGTTGATGCAAAGGGTTTTATTCGAGAATTTCTCCAACAAAAGAATACCACAGTAGTCAAAGATCGATCATCTTGGTTGTCACGCTGTCGAGAATGGAAGTCTAGTTACCCTGTTGTCCTGCCCAACTACTGGGATGAGTCGATGGGTGTAAGCCTCTACGTTCTTGTAGACGTGCTATCTGATGAGATGTCCGCTGACGATTTACTGGTGCCAGGCAGCTCAGGAGCTTGCAGTGAGGTTACTATGCAAGCGTTCAGGGTGAAGCCAGGCATGCGTGTTTTGAATAATCCTGGCCTTGGAGCAATGGGGTATGGGCTTCCTGCCAGTATAGGTGCCTGCCTAGGGAGCGGGCGTAAACGGACGATATGTGTTGTTGGGGATGGGGGATTCCAACTAAATATCCAAGAGTTAGAGACAATTAAGCGTTTAAATCTACCAATTAAGGTTTTCGTGTTGAACAATGAAGGATACGCCTCTATAAGGGCGACGCAGCAGTCCCATTTTGAGGGGCGTTTCGTAGCTAGTAGTGTATCAAGCGGATTAACCCTTCCCGATAGCCTCAAGATTGCTTCTGCCTATGGCTTAGCTTCGGCACAAATATTGAACCATTCTCACATTACGGAACATGTACGTCAAGTGCTAGAGCAAGACGGCCCCGTAGTGTGTGATGTGATGATCTCGCCTAATCAGAGCACTTCACCACGACTGTCTTCGATGCAAGGAGCGAATGGTACGATGGTGTCTAAACCGTTGGAGGACTTATGGCCTTTTCTGGACCGCAAAGAATTCTTGGCCAATATGATTATTCCACCATTAGATGAGTAGAGCGAAAGTTTTAAGAAACCTTTAAGGGCCAACTAGTGGAAATCACCGATAAATAATCGATAGGCATGCAACAGTTTTTGGTTGTAAGATAAATTAGTAGAGTAAAATTATGTCGGGAAGCCGTTTGGTGGCTTTATCAAAATTATGCAATGTCCATGTTGTGAATCAGACAGAGTAATTCTTTCCAATACCCCCGAACCACATATGTTTTGCAGGGTATGTTTCCATCGCTGTAAGACCCTCATCCCATCTAAGAACTACTATAAAAACTTATCAGGCCGATCAAAAATGCTTGAAGAAAATTTGGGAAGGAAAAGTCGAGAAAGGCTTGAATTTTTAGAGCAATATTTGCAGAGAGGAATGCTAATATTAGAAATTGGCTGCGCTGAGGGGGCACTCGGTGAAGTCATTAGACGTAATTTTGATGTTGCCTATTATGGCATAGAGCCTTCACTTGATGCCAAGATTGCCATATCAAGATTAGACGAAGTGTGGGTATCAATTAACAAAGTACCTCCAAATCTGCAATTTGATATCATAATAGCATTTCATGTGTTCGAACACATTCACAATATTGGAAATATGATGTCTAAGTTATGTAAGTTGCTTAGTAGTAACGGGATTATCATATTTGAGACGCCTAATTATTTTGGAAACACACGGTTACCATGGGACTTCAATAAGGAGCATATCCACTTGTTTAGTCCGGCATCTATATCATGTCTACTTGAAAAACGGGGGGTTGGCGTGAGAGAACTGAGTACAGGTCATTACGAGTCAGCCATCTATGATGACTCAATGAGGGTAGTTGGCTCTAAGAAAAAAGGGGTAAAGGAACTAAAGCATAATTTTGTTGATCGTCTTCAGCGCTTCTTGGGTGATCGATATATAATATATGGGATCGGGGGGGATTTTGAAGCTCTAGTGTTACCTTACGTAAAAGCTTCTAGTGTAATCGCGATTATAGATAGTTCCAAGGACAAGGTTGGTAAGCGCGTGATTGGCAAGACCGTTCAAGGGCCAGGAGTAATTGATGATTATCTCACTGAAATATTTTTCATTGCCACATATCGATACCAAAATCAAATTATACAAGTGCTCAATGAGAAGGGGATTTGTAGATCGCATATTATTACTTTGCAAGATATTTTAGAGAATTGATTTTAGAGAGCATCACCAAATATAATGTGCGGAAGAGTTAACGTGGAGGGCTCGTTTAATGACAGATAGCAAAAAAGCTGATCTTTGCGATAGAATGCAAACCCGGGAGAGGCTCAAAATAGAAAAGCCTATTGTATACAATAAATTCATAGAACTGGATGCAAAATTGAATAAAGGAGAGGCCCCTCCCCCGGTAATTGAAATCGGTTATCGGTATGATTGTAACCTCAAATGTAAACACTGTTTTGCAAGCCTGTTCGACAAGAAAGAGAAAAGTCTATCATTATTGGATATGAAAAACTTATCTGAGCAGGCGAATGAGCTTGGCATATATCAGTTTATACTCCAGGGCGGAGAGCCACTTTATTGGCCGGATTTCGACGATGTAGTGAATGCCATTAATCCGAAAGAATTTTATATGGGGCTTGTTACTAATGCCACATTACTAAACCGAGAAAAAATCATTCATCTTAGAAATATTGGAATCGATAAAATCGTCATGAGTCTTGATTCCTACGATGTTGATCAATTTGAAGGAATTCGTAATCGACCTGGGTTGTTTGACCACACTATTGCCATGCTGCTTCAGGCTAAAGAGGTTGGCTTGCGGGTTGTGATCAATACTTTAGCCACAAAACAAAACGTCAGAGATCCCCAGTTGCTCGAATTGGTTAAGTTCGCGGAGAAGCATAACATCATAGTTTACGTGAATTTTGCAGCGCCGATTGGGAATTGGGAAGGCCGGTATGACCTGCTTCTCGATCAGGATGATGCAGATTATATTTATAATTTGAATCGGCAGCATGAGGTGATAAAGAGAGACATATTCCCTTATATGGGGATTAAAGTGGGGTGTCCCGCTTTTAGAGAGATTGTGTATATAACACAATATGGCGATGTCCTTCCATGCCCATTTATACACATTTCCGTTGGCAATATATTTGATGAACCTCTGTCTCGGATTATAGAGAAAGGAATGCGAGTTAAGTGGTTTAAGGATCGGTCTCAGGTATGCCTGGCGTGTGAAGACGTAAATTTCATAAAAAACAAGATATCAAAAACATATGGATTGCCTTCTCCTGTCAGCATGCACGAGATATTTACGGAAGATGAATTTGATTAATATGGTGAATCAAAGATAACTGCTATGTACATGTATATTGGAATTGAAATCAGCTCTTGGTGTAATGCTAAGTGCCCGTGGTGTTTTACTACTAAGCCCGCCGATAGGGTTAATTTTAACCCAGTTGCGAATGTGATGAGCCTAGATACTTTTATAGACGTAATCGAACGGTTAGAAACATTGGGTTTGCTTCATGATGATGTTGTTATTAATCTTTACGAAATCGGCGAACCTTTTCTAAACAGAGATATATCTAGAATTATCAGTTATTTGAATTCTAAATCTCTTAAATATGCCATAAGCACCAATGCTTCAGTCTTACCATCATTTGAAGAAGGAACCAACATTTTAAGTAATTTATCCTATCTTATTATTTCTATGCCAGGCTTTAGTCAAGAGTCTTATGATAGAGTACACGGTTTTCGGTTTGACAGAATTAAGAAGAATATCATAGGACTTATAACAAATTTTCGCAATAGCGGTTTCATAGGAGATGCCAGACTTATCTATCACGTCTATCAGCTTAATATAGATGAGATATATAAAGCCAAGGCATTTGCTGATGAAAACCATATTGACTTCTATCCTTATTATGCGATTCTTTATGAATGGAAATATGTGTGGGAATACCTATCCGATACCCTTTCGTATGATTTGCTTAAGAAAGCCTCTGAAGAATTATTCTTGGGGAATATTGAGAAGACAATATCGGCTCGCAGGCCTGATTTTGTGTGTGAGTTTCTTAATATGTTGTTGATTGATGTAGATTGCGATTTAAAGACTTGTTGTCAAATCAAGAAAGGGGATCCGGGCTATTCATATGGCAGTATTTTCAACTTATCAGCAGAAGAAATAATAACAAAACGAACTACTCAGCAGATATGCAAGAAATGTCAGACAAAAGGAATGGATTATTACCTATCTTGCTACACATTATTTAATCTACATTCCAGCACTGCGGGGCAATCTGAAAACGGCCATACACATAAAGACTTACTGAAATTAATACGGGGGAGTGCTGGGCAGGAAATCATTTTGTTTGGTGCCGGTGAATTCGGTATAAAAGCGGTCAGATATCTAAATGACGAAAACATTGGGGTCAATTATTTCTCGGATAACAGCCCATTAAAAATTGGGAAACAAATTTCTGGAGTTAATGTTATTGCGCCTTGGGATATACTTAATCAATGCACAGATCCATTGGTTATTATTACTACCATAAATCACAGGCAGGTATTTAATCAGATTTCTCAGTTAGGAATCAGATCAGTTTATTACTTCCCGCTAGAGGTATATATACAACAATGAAGAAATATTCTGAACTTCGCGATACCGAACGTTTCTCGGTAGAGAGATTATTGCCACTGAAATTTCCCCTAAGTATATATATTGAGACAACAAATCGATGTGGTTTTCGATGTCGATATTGCCCTCTATCACTTTCCGATTATGCAAAAATCATAGGCGAGTCCAGGAATATGAGTCTTCTCGAGTTTAAGAATATCTGCGATAGTATCCAAGTGGGCGGACGACTCAAAGTACTTCGGTTTTATCTAATGGGCGAGCCCTTGTTAAATCCGCATTTGTCAGAAATGATAAAGGTGGCTTGTCAAATGAGGTTGGCTGAAAGAACAGAAATCACTACCAACGCGGTACTTCTAAATGGAGAAAAGTCTCGAGAGATTATTAATTCAGGGCTGGATTATCTCAGAGTCAGCATATCGAGCGTGGATCAGAGTCGACACGAATACATTACCCAAACAAACATCCAAGTAGAACATATTTATAGCAATATCAAACAATTTAAACAGATTCGAGACGGAATGGGGCGTCAAAAGCCGTTTCTCTACGTTAAAATGCTTGACTCCTTAAACAATGTAGAAAATTTAAAATTTTTGCAAATGTATCAAGCGGTCGGGGATGAAATAGTCATTGAAAAGCCAATGAATTGGGATAGCTTCAATAATCATGATTTGCTTCGGTCTACCTATAAAGAAGATAAGATGCCCGATTCAGAGGGAATGTACCCGTACCCGAAAACAGTGTGTCCCTTTCCTTTTTATACCCTTGCAGTCAATGTTAACGGGGATGTGACGGTATGTTGTGTTGATTGGAACAAGGGAACCAAAGTTGGTAATGTTTTTGAAGCCACTCTCAAATCTATCTGGGATGGGGATGAAATGCGGGATTTCCGTCGGATGCATATATTAAGGAAGCGAACTCTAAATTCCTCATGCGCCAATTGCCAATTTCTTTCTACTGTCCCCGATAATTTGGATAACATGTCAGAGTCAAAGATTAAAGCTATAATTGGTTCGAGTCAATTATAAAGAGCAATGCAAAATATTGAAGTTGTAGATGTGAACCATGCCTTTAGATTAGGTGATGGTGGTTCAATCCATGAAAGAGAAGAATGAAAATGGGTTTACCTGTCTTATCAATATGTATTCCAACATTCAATCGTTCACAGTATCTTAAGGAGTGTCTGGAAAGTGTGTTATCGTCAGCTAAAGGGTACGAGGATCAAATCGAAATAGTAATTTCTGATAATGCCAGTACTGATGATACCGCCTCAGTTGTGAGTGAATTCGAAAAACGCAGCTCAAGAATAAGGTATCACAGAAATGACACTAATATCTATATAGAAAACTTTTTTGTGGTATCTGGATTGGCATTGGGGGAATACGTATGGATATTTGGTGATGATGATAAAGTGATGGATGGGGCTATCCCTACCATCTTAAATCGAATTAAGTCAGGATATGACTTAATATTTTGCAACTATTCAATTTGGTCAAAAGATTTTTCTACATTACAGAACGAAAGGAACCGTTTGGTTGATTTAGAAGAAGAGTATAATGATGCAAATTTATTACTGGAACGCATCGGGATCTACTTGGGTTACATATCGATTTGTATAATCAAAAAGAACGTCTTCTTTAGTACTCCGCCCGGGCTACACATGGAATACGGTTTTCCCCATGTATATTGCATGTACGCAGGGTTAGCTACAAATTGTCGTGCGGTATATATTCCCGCAACGTTAGTGCTCAATCGCGCGGGCAATGTTTACTTACCTGAGTGGAATAAATTCTTTATAACCGGAACCTCTCTAGTTTTTGAGGCGCTTCTGGAAAAAGGGTATACTCAAAAGGCAGTATATCGTGCCAAACACCAACATCTCAGATCTATCATTAGTTATAGTTGGACGCAATCTCAGAGTTCTGCTGATTTAAAAACGGTGGCTCAACTAGCATTACCTCATTATAAGAAAGACTGGCTATTTTGGGTAACTTGCATGCCTATCGCATATCTTCCTGTCCCGCGGTTCTTCTTGAGATTCACCATAAAAATGGCTCAATTAGTGTTAGTTGTGAACAGATCGGTGTCGAGAAGATTCAACCATGCCTTCAGCTTTTTAGCGAGACGAAGATAGTGTGGAGTGGTTTATTGAGTTAGGGCATTCTGTTAAGAGGGTGGAACTATACCGTAGAAGCGGTCATGTGAACCTTGGCAAACAACAAGTTTTTACCGATAAGAATTTCAGCGGGCTTTTGAAGGGCGTTATGGCATGAATCAAGTCGTTATTACAGGTGCCACCGGGCCTTTAGGCATTGCCTTATGTAAGTATCTTGCAGAATTAGGAATATCTGTGACCGCAATAGCTCGCCCTGGGTCTAGACGCAGGGCAGATATCCCGGTTTCACAGAAGATTCAGATTATCGAGTGTGATCTTGGTGATTTATTTTCGCTTAGTGATAAGATTGGTTATAATTATGATACTTTTTTTCATATTGCGTGGGATACAGGGTCGCGCGAAATTGTTAATGACCCGCTTATTCAGTCGCGTCAGGTTATCTATCCCTTAGATGCTGTGCGGCTTGCCCATAATTTGGGGTGTAGGGCATTTGTTGGTGCCGGATCTCAGGGTGAATATGGTAACAGTGGAAGTTTACTTGCGCCAGATTCTCCGGAAAGGCCTGTATCAAGCTACAGTATTGCAAAATATGCTGCGGGTAAACTCAGTCGACAGTTGTGTGAATCTTTCGGGATGCGGCATTGTTGGGGCCGTATTTTGAGTTTGTATGGACCGTTTGATAAAGAGACAACGAGTATTATGTATTGCGTTTATACTTTGTTAAAGGGGGAGAGACCAGTATTAACTAAATCAGAACAGATGTGGGATTTCATTTACAGTGTTGATTGCGCAAAAGCCTTTTATCTTATTGCGACAAAGGGAAGACATGGCATGGCTTATCCAATAGGTACGGGAAAGGCTAGGTCAATGAAAGAATATTTTGAATGTATCAGAGGTTATATAAACCCATCGCTTAAATTAGGTTTCGGAGAGAAGCCTTATGCTCCAAACCAGCTTATGCTTCTATGCTCGGATAATACGGTGCTAAAGACTGATACCGGGTTTGAGCCGGAGTACACTTTTGAAGAAGGGATTAGAGAGACTATTGAATGGGCCAAGAAGAGGGTGCAGACGGAGAATAATAGCGGATAAATTCCATGGCCGGTTAACTTCATTCACTCCATTAATTGGGATCCCGTCAACAGGGATGCAAATAGGCCTGGTAACTCAGACCCGGTAAATGTAGTTTATTAGTATAATTAGTTATCCGGATTAGGTAGCCAAGATTATATGATAGCAGTTTGTGGTCAGAATGCCCAACCGTTTTTCGTTTATGTCTTGCATTATGTTTCGGTTCCACTCAAGAACTCAAAATCGCTCTCGGACAAGGCGAAATTAGACGCAATCGAGTTTTCTTCAATCTGAGATACACTTTTGATTCCGACGAGTGCAGTCGTTACCGCGGGGTTCTCTAACACCCATCTTAGAGCGATTTGTGAAGGAGTTTTCGAAAGGTGTTTCGCTACTAGTTTAACCTTTTCTACAAATATCATGTTCTCACTGAGCGATTCTTTTGTGAAGTATTGATCATGGCTGCGATGATCATCAGTACCAAAAATGGAGTTGGAAGTATATTTTCCAGAAAGAAGTCCATCTGCTAACGAACTGTAGCTAATAACACTGATACCATTTGATATACAGAATGGCATCAAAGCTCTCTCCGCACGCCGTTCTATCAGATTGTAGCGAAGCTGAAGGGTTTCAATTTGTCCGTATTTCGATGCCTTTTTGAGTAATTCCAAGTTGAAGTTGCAGCAACCAAAGTGCCGTACTTTACCCTCTTGCCTCAATTTTTCTAGGGCAAAGAACGTCTCTTCAATGGGCGTATTTGGATCAGGCCAGTGAATTTGATACAAATCGACGTAGTCAGTTTGCAGTCTTTTGAGGCTCATATTTATCTCTCGCTCTATGTTTCTTTGCGAGCAGTCATTGAATTTCCGAAAGGTCCCATCTTTCTTCCAAGTCAGACCTAGCTTCGTGGCGATTATTACATCTTTTCTCTTGGCTCCGAGTGTTTTACCCAGCAACTCTTCAGAGTGCCCCAATCCATATACCGGTGCAGTGTCAAAGAGGTTGATGCCAAGGTCGATAGCCTTGTGCACTGCATATACCATTTCCTGTTCGGATACATTGCCCCATCCATGTCCGCCGAGTTGCCAGCAACCAAAACCAATACGGGAAAGTTCCATATTACCCTTCTTTTACCTCAAATGTTGTTGACTACTTAGGTTCATCAATCATTCCTCTATGTTTTATAAACTGAGCAGGGACTCCTCCCACAACAGTGTAGGGCTCCACATCTTTGGTAACCACCGCTCCTGCCTCGACTATTGCGCCATTACCAATCCGACTACCCATGCATATTACTGCACGCGTCCCTATCCAAACGTCACTACCTATGATTATGTCCTCCATGCTCTCCCCTTGAAATCGTATTGGTATCTTCAGTTCGTCATAATTGTGTTTATTGGTGTTTATCGTCACTTCTGCAGAGATGAGGACGTCATCACCGATTTTTATCCTAGCATTTGGGCCAGCTACTAGGTAAGTATTACGACCCAGCAAAACATTGTTTCCAACTTCAATGTTTTTGGTCTCCACACAGCAAATACGACCCGTAATCTGCGTTCCTTTACCAAATTTCATTCCGCAACTACGCAACTGCAGTATCTTGAGAAAATTGGTAAGCATGTTAAGGATAACAAGAAATATCCGGAGTTTATGCTTTCGTAATATCAGGATTACCCGAAAATTAGTCATTTAACCTCATCAATGTCGCTGTTTTTGGTTCGTTTCGATGATGATATATGCCTAGTGAGTTTTAGTGTCTAGCAAAGACTGGACCGCATCGGTGATACCATCAACTGACAATGACAATCCTTTCAATAGATACTCCTGACTGCCAACGACAGAAGAAAAAGAATCTGTAATCCCAATTCGCTTGAAGGCGATGCGATAGTTTCCAGATTCAGCAAGTACTTCAGCAACAGCGCTTCCCAATCCACCAATCATACTATGTTCCTCAATAGTAATGATGGCACCAGTTTCCCGTGCTGACTCGAGCACTGATTCAATATCCAGTGGCTTGATAGTATGCATACTAAGAACACGCGTTTGAATACCTCGTTGTGCTAAGCGCTCGGCTGCTTGCACAGTATTATTTAGTATTCCCCCAGTAGCAATTAAAGTAGCGTCGTTACCTTCTCGTACGGTGATTGCTCTCCCAATTTGAAAATTTGGGGTTCTTTGGTGAACGACTGGATCACCTGTTTTTGCCAATCGTAAATAACCTGGCCCCGGCAACCCAGCAATAGCTTGTGTAGCCAATCCTGCTTCTACAGGATCACCCGGTGCAATCACTGTCATGTTTGGCAAGGCACGCATGATTGCGAGGTCTTCAGTAACATGATGGGTAGCTCCCAGTGCGCCATAAGCTAATCCGCCACCTGAAGACACAATCTTTACATTGGCATTGTGATAACAAACATCGTTTCGTATTTGTTCAAAGCAGCGAAGTGTTGGGAAGTTGGCAAGAGAATAGATAAACACCATTTTGTCGCAAAGTGCCAATCCTGCGGCAATCCCGGTCATGTTTTGTTCAGCTATACCAACATTTACAAACTGAGCAGGAAATTCCTCAGCGAAAGGTTCAACTAGTGAGTATCCGACGTCTCCTACCAATAGGAACACACGATCATCGTTTCTGGCTAGATTGATTAGACTGCGGATAAAGGCAGCTCTCATTCCGATACTCCTAACTCAGCCAATGCCTGTTGCAATTCTTCATCGTTGGGATGCCTGTAATGCCAGGCAAGCTGGTTTTCCATGAAACTGATCCCCTTTCCCTTGATTGTGTGCGCGATAATGCAACTCGGCTGCTCCGGCTCGAATGGAACATTCTGAAGTGAATTCTCAATTTGGTTAATGTCATGTCCATCTATCTCTTTGACGGCCCACCCAAAAGCCCTCCATTTTTCAGCCAGGGGATCTAAGTCGAGAACTTCTTTCACCATGCCAAAACTTTGAATTTTATTATAATCTATAATGGCTACCAGATTATCAAGATGGTGATGAGGTGCAAAAAGGGCAGCCTCCCATATAGAGCCTTCATCACACTCACCATCGCCGAGCAGGGTGAAGACACGATAACTTCTGTTATCTCGTTTACCAGCAAGTGCGATTCCACAGCTGATTGAGAGTCCGTGTCCCAAGGAGCCAGTAGAAGCTTCAGCTCCAGGTACGCCATATGTGACGTGTCCCGGCAGGTGTGAACCATCCTGATAGAAAGTATCCAGCCACTCTAAAGGGAAAAAACCTCGTTCGGCAAGGGTAGCATAAACAGCAGCAGCGACATGTCCCTTGCTTATGATGAAGCGGTCACGATCAGGCATATTTGGTTGAGTGTGATCCACTTGTAAAATTCCATTGTATAATACTGCTAGCAGGTCAGCTATTGAGAAACAACCACCAATATGTGAACTTTTTGCACGATGTGTCATCCTTAAAACATGAGCCCTAATTTGAGTGGCAAAGGCTTTGTAACGTGCAATTCGTGCGTCAGAACAGTTCATATTATCCATATCTTCATCCTATGTTGATCTTCTCCTCGAATCCATAGTTCCTATACCATTGAACAAATTCCCGCATTCCCTTATCCATATCATATTGAGGCTCCCATCCAAGCAAGTTTTTGGCTCGTGTTGAATCAGCAATCAGCCGTTTGACCTCGCCAATCCGTGGTTCGACGTGTATGGGTTGAATATCATCGGATTTATCACAAAAGCCGATAATCCTGTTCGCTATATCTAATATGCTTAGTTCCTTGCCACTGCCAAAATTTACCGGCTCGTTTATAGGCTCACTATAGTTCATCACTAGATCGTAGGCTCGAACAGCATCATCAACGAATGTGTAGTCACGCGTTTGGCTACCGTCTCCGTATAAGATGGGAGGTAAGCCACTAAGAACTCTGCGCGTGAATATCGATATAACGCCACCATAGCCAATGTCCTTTTGACGGGGACCAAAAATGTTGAATAACCGCATTATGGCGATATCCATGCCGAATGCTTGAATGTATGCATAACACATACGATCGGCAGCTATTTTGCTTGCCCCATACGGGTGCGGTGCGTTAAGTGGATGCTTCTCATCCATAGGATGGTATAGGCTGGATCCGTAGACTTCACTGGTCGAAGCATAGATAACCCTTTTAATGTCATGGAGGCGAGCTATCTCCAGGATATTCTGTGTGCCCATCACGTTTATATCGTATGTTAGCTGAGGTTCGATGTAGGATCTTTCAACATGAATCTGAGCTGCCAGATGAAATACCACATCAACATCTCGCATAATACGTTGGAGTAGATCAAAGTCTCTGATATCGCCTTTCATCAATTTGAAATTACGAAAGACGAGGAGATGCCGTACATTTCTCAAATCACCGTTCATGAAATTATCCAGGCAAATTACCTTATGACCCTCACGGACATATTTGTCGCAGAGATGACTCCCGACAAATCCGGCACCTCCAGTAATCAACATTTTCATTTCTTGTACCTCTCAATCAGATTTTCATAAAGTCTCTCTATTCCGTCCATCCCCATATTTTCCTGTTCAAGAGAGAAATTCTCTTTTATCATTTGCCTATTGGCGTATCTCATATGTTTCCGTTGGTCGGAATTCCGAAATAAATGTATGATCTTTGAAGCTAAGGTTTCAGGGCTCCTCAAAGGGATTACAAATCCATTTACTTCATCTTTGACCCATTTCCTGTTTTCGCCGTAGTCAGTGACTATCACCGGCAATCCGCAGGCCATTGCTTCTTTTGAACTGAGCGAAAAGCCGCCATCTTCCAGTGATGTAGAAACATAAATATCGGCAGATGTAAGATATTTCGGGATCTCATCGTTTGGTATGAAGCCCACGAACTTGATATTGTCTGCAACTCCTAGCGAATGAGCCAACGTGCGTAAATTTCTTTCTTGGTTACCCTTACCAGTAATTATGAATTTGGCTTCGGGAAATTCTATTAGCACCGAAGGTATGGCTTTGATTAAAGTGTCACCATCATATATCGTCTGAAGGGCTCTCAAGCTTATTACTACGGGTGAGTCAAGTATTCCCAATTCCTTTTTCAAATTATCATTCCTATTTTCCGGGCTGAATTTAGCGATATCCAGACCAGTGTAAAGGATGTGTACCTTCTCCGGTAGGACACCAAAGTCTATTGTAACTCTATCGCGTAAAGTATCTCCGTATAGAACAATAAAATCCGCTCTCTTGAGAGCATATTTCACCAAACAAAAAGTGCCTCCGTTAGCGTGGAGTAAGTCTGTTCCCCACGGACTCATTACAATTGGCTGAAATCCGGTGAGTCGATTGTATAGACCGGCAAGCATGCCGAAATGCCCCATATAGTGGCCATGTATTATTTCAGGACGAATTTTTCTAATTAATAATGCAATTTCAATAAGTGCTCCATATCGAGCTAGGTAATGTGGGGGGCAGAAAATACGATGTATAGATACCTTTGGATCTATATTATGCATACCATTTGGGAGATGCCAAGTAATCAAATCCACCTTCCAACCACGCAGGGCAAAGTTATTTACCCACCTAATTGTATGGATTGAACAGGCGTTGCCCATATAGCACACATGTCTATTCATCACAGTAGTGCCTCATCCACAGTTCCAGATTTATCCATTTCCAGATGGTATCTCCGATATTCTTCTTTCCCTTAATATGCGCAGTAAACAGTTCGTTGACTTCGTTCCACTTCCAGTATGGACGCTGCCTGAAACTCTCTGAATTTATTATCTCACGGCTAAACTCAACCACCCTTTCACTTCTGAAAAACTCGTCCACGGGAGCGGCAAACCCGATCTTATCCTTCCTGTTCGATATCACCTCCGGGATAATACCATGCATCGCTTTCTTGAACGCTACTTTTGTTCTTCCATTACGTAGTTTCTGTTCAGAGCGAAGGGAATTGGCAAGCTCTACCAACCTGAAATCCAGAAAAGGAACCCTGCTTTCTATGCTCCACCGCATGGAGTTCTTATCTTCCCATCTCAAAAGGTGTGGTATGGCCGTAGAAAAGAGCGTCAGTAATAAACCGCCCTTAAGATCCATTGCTTGCCATCGCGGGTCTTTTACCTGGCACAATTGCTCAAGCATATCATGATTCAGCCATGAGTGGCTGAATCTGTTCCAGGCGAAATGTTTCATGCGGTTCGGTAACAGCAAAAACAGAAACATGGCGTGAGGATAGAAACTCTTAAAATTCTTCAGGAAAAGCATCATTTCTTTAGCCAACGTAAGAAACCTGAAGCTGCGCAAAAGCTCGTAGAAATAGTAACTGAAATAATAGATATATCCCGCGAATATTTCGTCCCCACCCTGCCCATCAAGAAGCACCTTGGCACCTTGCTCATGAGCAAGCTTCATCACCCTGTATTGGGCGTACGGGCTCATTCCAGTTACCGGCTCTTCTTGTGAAACAACAAAGTCATGAATCTCATTGAAGAACTGATCCTCATCTATCGTGGTGAAGAATTGCCTGGTATCCGTAACCCTCCCAATCTCTTCGATATATCTGGTTTCATCAAATGGACTCTCAGGGACAACGAGGGAATATGTATTGAATGTGCCATCCATAAACTTATTCAAGGTGCAGACAATAGCAGAGGAATCCATGCCTCCGCTCAGGCAACTGCCAATCGGCACATCCGATACAGTTCTCGCTTGCACACTCGCAATAAAACTCTCCTGTATTGCGTTTTCATCAGACTCCGGCAAGTTTTTAAGCTGATACCATTGCTCAACAGCGCATTTCTTCTCTGTCAGGTCATAGTGCAGTACGCTCCCTGGCATCAATGAGTAAATATTTTTGAAAAAAGTGTAATCCTGATGATGCAGCAGGTTGAAAGCAAGGTATTCCATGATCGCTTTGTCATCAGGACTTGTTTTAATATCATGGCAAAGGATACCTGCAATCATGGACGAAAAGATAAAATGCTGGTCATCAGCATAGTAATACAGGGGTTTGATCCCAAACCGATCCCTGCTCAGGATCAGCTTGTTTTCATTCATGTCATAAATGCAGAAGGCCCACATCCCATTGAAGTGGTTGAAGCAATCGACCCCCTCTTCTTCGTAAGCATGGATGATGACTTCAGTGTCAGTATCAGATTTGAATACGTGCCCCTTCTGTTCCAGGCCTTTTCGCAACTCTTGAAAATTGTATATCTCACCATTGTGTACCAGCCAAATGCTGCCATCCTCATTGCACATGGGCTGTTTGCCTCTCTCCGAGAGGTCGATGATGGAGAGTCTGCGATGTCCCAGGGAAACGCGCTCATCAACACAGGTTCCCTCGCCGTCAGGCCCCCTGTGCCTTAGCGCATGGTTCATTTTTTCCAGGATAGCCTTATCTGGCCAGTTAAACCCGTTAATACCACACATAATTGATTCACACCATTACAGAAATCATTTAAGCAAAACCTGCTTTGTTCCCCTGTAATTTCGTAACTGCTCCTTACCCCCTTGCCATTTCCCTAATCCGCATCAACCGGAAAGAGAACCCCTCTCCCTCGAAGGGAGAGGCTGGGTGAGGGTGTTCCCCCCCGGTAGCCTGTTCATTCCAAAGGCTACCGGCCAATCGCGTCTTTCACCCTCCCTCTTATCCCTCCCGTCAAGGGAGGGAAGGGAAGAAATATTTCCTTCCCTCCCCTGTATCCCCCAATCCTGGGGGAAGTTTTAGTTGGGGGACAAGTCCGCTCATCTTGAGCCCGTCGAAGGACAGACTCAAGGTAATTAACACACCCCCTTAATCCCCTCTCAAGAGGGGAAACCCTGCACCGCTTTATCGCCCAAACGCCAGAGGGTTTATTCATCTCCGCAGGGGAGCAGTTTTTCAATAATTATTCTCGAACTATCCCGACCAAACACATTCGTTAGTCTGGGCTTGTCACCTGCCAGATAAATTAAATGCTTCGCTATTGTCGGATACATGGTTTCAATTTCCAGCTAAATTGGATCAATGCTTTTTCTGACAATAAATATGACCGGACTTGGCTATTGAAACATTTCCGTTAGAAATACTTGTTTCTGATTCAACATGATAGATTGAGTATCCATGCGAATCAAGGAATTCTCTAATCCTATTCGCATTCTGGATTCTACTTGCTTCGTCAGCGCCATGAATTTCAATGTATAGCGTCGGACCATGTTTTTGAATAGTATCTACCATCCCTTGCAACGCATAATACTCCATCCCCTCAATATCAATCTTAATGAAATCAGGGGGGGATTGATTAATCGCAATTAAGCTGTCTAGATCATAAACGTCAACTTGTAGTTCATCCGTCCCTCTTTCCCTAAGTGTTTTAGTTTGGATGGATTGGTCCATACTGGCAGTGCCAGTCCTATTTCGCCTTACAACAAGGGTAGCACTGCCAATACGATCACATATTCCAATGTTTACCACCTCAACATTGGAGAGCCTATTAAGATCCACCATATTCCTGACTTTTTGATAACTATACGGATGTGGCTCAAAAGCATAGACTTTACCAGTCAATCCCGCTTTCTTGCCAAAAAATGCTGTTAGTATCCCAATATGGGCTCCAATGTCATATATCACTTTTCTTTCCAGGTCAAGAGACGACAAAAACCGTTCTTCCTGAGACATGCGCCTAGATATTAGCAAGGAATCAAGTCCACATTGACGTCGAATTTCTATACCACCATAATTCATTGTATACACAAACTTCGAAGTCAACTTCTCCAATGGTGGCAGTATAAAGCAGCGAATAAAATAGGCTTTAGTCAACCGATCGATAATCCCTGCAATCATATAGCTCTTCCCTCCTCACTTATATTGTTTCAAAGCGACTCCCTGGCTATATCATCCCAGAGCTAGCCAATCCTTTACTAGCATATCCCAACATAACTTCCCTTTTGCATCAATGAACGCCTCATAGCCCCAGCCAGATCAACTATAGTATGATCATTCGTGATCATCTCGTTAAGTCTCTCAAAATATTTATCTTGCCTGGTTATTACGATTACATCCGAATTGTTAATAATATCCTCCAGATCCAAGGTTAACAGAGAAGCAATATGGGGGGGCAGGTTATCCATTTCGGTCCGCTGGAGACTCGGGTCATACACAGTAATATCATATCCCTTATCGAACAACCTGCTGTACCCTTTTTCATAAAGACGATGGATTAGAGCTACAGATGGGCTTTCTCTGGTATCTGTCGTCCCGGACTTGAAAGAAAGGCCCAGTATTCCGATTCTTCTCGTGCCCAAACCCATTATGAGATTCACAGCCCTATCGATATGTGCGCGATTGCTTTCGCTTACCGCTTCCAAAAGCGGATTCCGTAATTTCAACTCAGCAGATTTTGCTGTTAATGCACGTATATCTTTGGGAAGGCATGATCCTCCATATGCAAAGCCGGGCTTGAGATAATGGGAGGAAATGTTGAGTTTGCGATCCAAGCAGAAGATATCCATCACCTGATACGAATCGATTCCCAGTTTCCCACAGATGCTCCCTATCTCGTTCGCAAACGTGATCTTAACGGCATGAAATGTATTATCTACGTACTTGACCATCTCAGCACTCTTGATATCACATCTGACTATCGGAGCATCAATATCCTGATAAATATGCGCAACTCTGTCCCCTGCTCGGGCATCCAGTTCACCAATCACGATTCTTTCCGGATTGAAGAAATCATAGACCGCCTCGCCTTCTCTCATGAATTCCGGATTGACGCAAACACCAAAATCGATGCCACTCTTTTTCCCGGATGCATTTTCCAGGACCGGAAGGATCTCATCCTCCATACTACCAGGAAGCATCGTACTTCGAGTCACTATGACGTGATACTTTGACTTGGCACTTAAAGCCTTTCCTATTTGTTCGCAGACCCGTATAATGTGCTCTAAATTCAAGCTGCCATCCAAATTGCTGGGTGTCCCAACACATATAAAGGACAATTCTGAATTCTGAATTGCATCTTCCACACTCTCTGTAGCTCTTAATGTGCCATTGTTCAAACCCAGCTTCACTAATTCCTCTATGCCATTCTCAATTACTGGAGCCACGCCCCTGTTGATAGCTTCGTTTTTAGCTGATTTTGCATCAATGCCAAGTACGTTGTGACCCTTCTTTGATAAGCAAACTGCAGTAACCGTGCCTACATAACCTAATCCAAATACACTTATGTTCATGATTAATTCCGTCCCATGTACTTCTCAATAAGCGAAACATCGTTATTGATGGCGCTCAGTAGACAATTGACAATTACCTCAGTCGTATCAACCCATTCTGTTTCTATTGCCTCAGATATTGTCCGCTGTGTTTTTTCTTTAAGGCTGTTGCTTAGTATGCTTCCAACGATATCGAGTATCTGTTGCTCACCAGAAGCTGCAAAGAAGCACCCTTTCTTTAGTAATCCCGAGTTTATCGACATTACTCTACCGCCAGTGTAGATTGCCGGAGTACCCACTAAACATGCCTCACGAGCCATACTATCGCCAGAACATATTGCAAGTGCTGCATAGTGCAGCACTGAATGGATATCATTCACTGGTTCTTCGAGTATTATGCATTCGTTTTCAAACTGAGGTCGCAATGCCTTGTTCTCAAGTGATAGGATTATCTTGAACCCCATTTGTTTCAAAGAGGGACATATATCAACAAGAGATCCTTCTTGCAAGTGTCTGTAATTTATAGTTGTATTACTGACTTCTCTGATAAAGACATACTCTCCAGGTTGGACGTTGTATTTATCCAGCACATGTCTATTCGGAACAAAGTAGTTTGGATGGAGATATGCAAGTTCCTTAAAACCATTGTAAGTTAAGATTCTTTTGCCCTTTGAACGTGTGAAGGCAGGTCTCACAATATAAGTCGCGATGCACTCATAGGGGTAGTTCGCCAACTTAGTTTCAACATCATCTGAGAACACCACCGAAGGTTTGCGGCGTGCATACGCAACATGAGAACCATTGAATCCTCCAATACACGTAGCCACGTCAAACTCGGATTTGCGCAAGTGCGCCATAAGAGATATATCCCTTCTTAGCATATCCAACATATTAGCTATCAGTGAAGCTCTATGCTTGCCACATAGTATCAGCGGTAAATCCGGATACTCTGTTCTCACAATATCTACTAGCGCAGCACGAGGTCGGACACCCAATTCTATGCCTATGTCCATTCCTCTCAGTATCTTGATGGCATTCTTGAAGAAATTGACATGTGGCATATGAGTTATATCTACAAATACGCTTCTATCCATGATCTTTCTCTTTGATTACCCCTTCCGCCGATATTTCACTCTGAAACTCGATGGTATCTCCCAATCTCTCTCCAATATTTACGGTGCATTCTCTTGGTACTAATATGTATTATCAAGCGAAATTATCGTCTTGCTCTCCATAAATACGGTAGCAGGAACTCAGCCATTAAGAGGCCAGGGGTCGCTCCTGCTTACCACTGCAAATCCCTTTTTCCCTCCTAGAGAGATTACACACTGTCCGAGTTTCATTCGTCCAGTTATCAATTCTCTAGCGGCATCGTACAAATCGGGGTAGAAGTCTATCCACTTGACTCCCTTTTCTGCACTCTCGACTCGTTTCACTGGATTGTCATGCATGTCCTCATAGAGCATCTTTGGCATATTGATGCCAGCTCGTAATGCGAGTGTGTAATTGGGTACTGAACAGCTGTGCCCAATTACACGACATTCTCTTCGTCTTTCGGATAGAGCGTAGTCAAATCCATATGCATCAAGCAAATCCAACGCAATTTCTTTCTTCCTTGCTGTGATGAGTACATTATGCCCTCTGCTCTGCAATGCCCATATGGCGTTTTTAAAAAAGTGTACGTGAGCTGGATGACCTATATCTACTAATAGTCTCATTGTGTCTATGCGTCCTTTTGCGACCTATCTCCTCGTGCTAACATCTTAATGAGTCCAATACCTGATCCAATATCATTGGATAGGTCAGAGACAGACCTGATACCCCCCAGTCTTTTCAACACATATCTTGGCGTGAAGTAATATTGTCGATATGCCCTTTTGAATGTTTGATAGACCTCATCCCGACTTACATTTGGTGATTCGTAAACTGGATAACTGGTTGACTCGTACTTCGACCACTCGGTGGTTTTGATCCATCCTTCCTTACTTGCCAAGCGGAACAACGGAGTTCCAGGGAAAGGAACCACCATGTTGAACGATGCGTAATCCGGTCTTAACTCTTTGGCGAAGTTGATGGTTTGTTCCATCGTTTCCCGAGTATCTTGCGGATGACCTAGCATAAAGAAGCCAACCCTCTCAATATTTGCAGCTTTTGCCAAAGCAAAACCCTTTCGTATATCGCTAGTGGTAATTTCCTTGCCGATAGATCTGAGGATACCATCGTTCCCACTTTCCACTCCTAGTGAAACAGTGTGACATCCAGCCTCCTTCATAGAAGCGAGCAGTTCTGAATCGATCTTGTCCACTCGCGTATTACACGTCCATGATAGTCTGATCCGCTCCTCAACGATTGATTGACAGATATCCAATGCCCTCTGGCGATCAAATGTGAATGTGTCATCCCATACCTTGATCTCGTGGACACCAAGCTCTTCGGTTAGAAATCGGAATTCGCTCAAGATATGCTCCACTGAACGCCCACTGAATCTCTTCGATATTAGAGAACTGACACAAAAAATGCACCGCCCAGGACAACCACGCGCAGTCATGGTTGCTGAAACAGGATGACCCTTTGCATATGGAAGGCTGTAGAGATTCAAGTCAAGCAAATCGTGAGCTGGAAAGGGAAGACTGCCAAAATCATCCAGACCGGTGTGAAAATCATTATCCTTGATTGTCCCATCCGATAGTCTAACTAGAGTTCCAGAGATGCTGTTGATATCAGTACTCTCAACTAATTCCCTCAGGACAGATTCCTGTTCGTTCTTGATCACGACGTCCAGTTCTGGACACACTTCGATCACGCTTCGGCCAAGAGTCGTTACATGTGGCCCAAATGTAATAGTGATAATATCCCCATTAATCTGTTTTGTTATCTTCGCAGTATTCAAATCCCAGTCAATCGTTGGCGTAGAATTGGAAAATACCACATACTTTGGATTCTCCTGCCGGATACACTGGCCCACTTCCTGAAATGAAAGCCGTTTTGCGTTTGCGTCAATAATCTTGACGGACAAGATATCCCTGATATTTGCAGCTAGCATCGCGAGATCATAGGGCGGGAAGACATACCCTGCTTTTGAGAACCCCATAGCTCCCTTATCGCGAACACATGTTGCGGACGATATCGGAGAAGGAGGAGCAATAAGTAAAAGATCAGTCACAACGATTACCTCATTTCAGTTCCCAATATGATTCGGTTCTATTGTCAACGCGGCCCCACATTTTGAAAAATTTTAAGTCCCAAATTGGCAATAGCAGTCTTGGCAGGAGAGCAAATGTGGACGTATCTGCCATAGTTGACCTGCTGGCCGCCAAATTGCCTCTTGAACTCCCTGGGCCCGTAAGGGACGGAGGGATTACCAGCCCCACCAAAGTCCAACACTCTATAGCCGTTGTCGACTCCCCATCTCAATGCGTGCCAAACCAAGCAATCGTTTGCGTATAGGGATAGACCTTCTGGCAAAGATCCCGCATACCAATCATACATTGTTTGTTTGTACAGAAGAATCGCCCTTCCTGCAACCACTGTATCGCCATGTATAGCTAGGAAGATACGAAGTCTATTTAGCGGCATCAGCTCATGAAATGCCGCCATAAACAAGGTGGCATCAGCCAAAGGGATTCTGGCCCTGGCATATGTCCTTTTGAGGGTCTCATAGAATTGATCCAATTCGTCCTGATCCTTCAGTTCTCTACATACAATGTTGTTCTTTGTTGCTCGATTGATGTTATTTCTTCTTCGTGGGTTTAGCGAATGCCAAATATTTTCTTTGCTATTATCCAAACATATTAGAAAATTCAGATGGTCTTCATAGTGATATGAAGACGCATTTCTAAGTAAGCCGGTCCTATCATTCAGATTGCGTATTTCTGAATACAAAGCCTTGTGCGTTGTCAATCTGTCATGTTCAGCAATAAGCATCGAAGAGACCACACCATCAACTTCTTCGGATTCAAGTGGCCCCCCCTGAATGATCGAATGGGCAGAGAGAAAACCGATAGGTCCGCCCATTTCTTTTACCAATACCGCAGAAAGCACGCCACACAGCCTACCCGTTTCTTGCTCAATCGCAAATAACTTAATTGGCCTATAGTTCTTTGTATTCTGGTAAACGTCATATAACTGAGGTGTCTGGAACACATTCCCGAGCGGATGCCTCTGCACGTACTCTTCCCATTCATCCCGGTCAAAATCGCTCGTTATGATATATGCTGTCCCCATGTCAATCACTATGTATGTTGGAATGAGTATCGTCACACACTCATCTCACAAACATTATTACCTTCTTGCCCAAGTTCACTGCCATATCTTTGGAATAACCCATGATCCAACCAATTATCCCGTTGCTCCATCGCTCGGGATGTGTAAGTATGTAAGCTGTCTGCTGATTTCCATTTCCAATTAGTGAAACAAGATCATCCGTACATTTCAACGTCTCGCGCTTTTTCAGGTCCTCCCCACAAGCTTCATCTGATGGGATATAGTCCTTTACTTTATACTTGTCAGCCCACGTTCTACCAGTATCCGAAAAATAGGCAATATCCTCAAAAGAAAGAAAAGCCTCTCCTATAATCCCAAAGTCTTTAAAGTCATACCGGCTCCATAAATCTCTATTTAGCCATTTTGTTAAAGGATTACCATGCATACAGATTGTTTTTATTTCCGCGATTTCCCTGAACTTACTCAACTCATTTTCAAAGATCGTGATGGCTTTCTCGTAATTGCCTTTTGCTTTATCGAGAGTCTCATAATGGTAACCTATTTCGTGCCCCATGTTAGCTATCATCTGTATGGAGGCGGGTTCAAAGACACTCTTGCTATATCGAAAATAATAACTTGACCGTAAGCCAAAATCATGCTCGATTTCCGCCATTCTCACTGCGTGCTGCAATCTTCGATCAACATCATGGCGCAGGACCACGATGTTTTCTTCCGAATGTTGGTTTTCAAGATAGTCAGCGACCGTACATACGGTATACCTGTGTTTGCGGAAGGCCTTGCACAATTCCCGGTATTTATTGAGAGTGAAATCTCGATTCATACGTTTACGACCGGAAAATGAATTTCATCTTCATCCGCCACACAAAGTTCCTTAGAAGCAGCCAGGAGACTCTGGGGATATAGGTGAGATAGTTTATATGGGATTTTTCCCCCTGGTATCGGGCGGGCATAGGGACTTCAGCTACCTTTATACCAGCGACAGAAAACCGGGTCAGCAACTCATTACAATAACCATATCGATCATAGACATCATCGATATCAATTTGGCGCAGAGCTTTCAATGAAACGGCAGTATACCCATTCTGCGGATCGGATAACTGATAATTACCGGAAGAAATCCGAGTAAGCCACTTGAGCAGCCAGTTCCCGAAACGCCGCCATAAAGACATACCTTTCATATGCTTCCAAGATGACATACGATTCCCTTTGGAATATCCTGCGGTACCTTTAATAATAGGGGCAAGGAGGGTGGAAAGTTGAACGGGATCCATTTGATCATCACCGGCCATTACCACCACAACATCCACCCCATCTTCCAGACATTTCTTGTAACCAGTGATAATAGCAGCGCCTACCCCTCTGTTCACTGAATGGTTTATGAGGGTCAGTCTTTCATGCTTGCCATTGAGGCTAGTAACTGTTTTCAGAGTGGCATCTGTACTGCCATCATTAACTACGTATATACGGTCAACAAAGGCGGGAATATTGTCAATGACTGTCTGAATATAGCGGTCTTCATTAAAAGCGGGAACTACAATGCCTATACTGTGCTCATCATACATAAATCAGTTTGAAAGCCCCACAGATTCAGCGATGCTTATTGCATCTTCCAGGATGTTGCTCTTTTTCTTTGCTGCCGCAGTGCAGATATCCAGTGTACGCAGCCCCTCATATCCGTTCACCATGGGAGTCTCACCATTCTTGACGCACTTGATGAAGTGTATCAGCTCCTGCTTGAGCGGCTCCGCCCTCTCAACTGACACGATCGTCTTCTCAACTGCTGTATGCAGAGTGAGCGCTTGCGTCAAATAATTCAAATACGCGGTACCCTCACTCCCGGTAACCACCAGCGCCCGCACCTTCTGGGGTGTGAACCAGTTCGCTTCAATGCAGGCCGTGGTATCGCCAAAATCAAGGACTATTACCGCATGGTCCTCTTGCGTCGGGTGTTTGTAACGGCCCGAGCGGCAAAAGGCGGCCACCGGTTCTCTTCCCATCAGATATCGGGCAACGTCTACATCATGCGAGGCGGAATCGATGATCACACCCACATCCCGGATGCGATCCACGAACGGCCCGACTCTCCTTATGGTCATGATCATCAACTGTCCAAGTGTCCCCTGATCTATGATACTTTTCAGCTTCTGTACCGCCGGGTTGAAGCGCTCAATATGACCTACTGCAAGTTTGGCTCCTCCAAATTCGGCAGCCTCAATAAGTGCTTTCCCCTCCTCTACAGTGGCAGCTATCGGCTTTTCCACCATGCAGTGAATACCACTTTGAAGAAAAGGGGTGGCAATTTCATGGTGCAAAGAAGTTGGTACAGCTATGCTCACTGCATCCACTTCCATCAGCAGATCACGGTAATCACGGTAATACCTGCACCTGTATTTGTTGCTGATCTTTCGGCCATTTTCTATATCAATGTCAGCTACTCCCACAAGCTCGCAGTCAAGCTGTGAATATATCCGAGCATGGTGCTGACCAATCTCTCCCAGTCCTATAACTCCTACTCTTATCATCGTAGCGTCCTCCAAAAGATCAGGATCGTTATCTTATTCCGTGTTGTACTTCACTGAGCAATTACTGGATAATTACATGGAAATGCCCTTACCAGATACTGGCTTCTGACTCCTGACTCCTTTACCAATCCCTTTAAAAACAAAACCTGCATTCTCAAATTCTCTTTGATCGAACAGATTTCTCCCGTCAACAATAATACTACCGTTCATGAGTTCTTTCAATTCATCAGGGAATATTGACCTGTACTCTTCATGTTTGGTCATCAAGATAACCGCATCGCAATCCTGTAGTGCCACATTGATATCCTGCTCAATTAGGTGTCCCTCATCTTCTTTCACGTAAGGATCGTGAATCCTGTATGACACTCCCCTTTTCTCCAACTCTTTGAGCAATGGCACCGTAGGCGTATTCCGTGTGTCATCGGAATTCTCCAGAAAAGTATAACCGAGTACACAGACGGTTGCTCCCTGCAGTTGTTTTCCAGCCTCGTTCAATCCAGCCTCCAACAGGTCGACCATATGAAGGGGCATTCGGTCATTCATCTCCCTGGCACTGGCCAGTATCGACGGCACGAATTTCTTCCCATTCTGACCGTATTCTCGATAGCCATGGATGAGTAGCCATGAGTCCTTTGGCAGACAGTGTCCGCCGACACCCGCACCTGGGAAGTGCATGTTCCTTACCGGATTGGCATGAGGAGCTGAAGGGTCGTTGGGAAGACCGTTGACGAAATTTCGCATCTCATAAACATCAACACCCAGAGCTTCGCACATCAACGCAACCTCATTAGCAAATGCTATCTGAACATCACGATAAGCGTTCTCCACCGTTTTCGATATCTCCGCAGTCATCGGATCAGTCTCGTGAACCCCCGCCATGACTACGGATTCGTACATATTGGCAGCAACCTTCCGGCTTTCTGCATCGATCCCGCCAACAATTTTGGGGTATTCCCGGATGTTATGAATAAGACGACCCACCATCACCCGCTCATAGGAGAAACTGAGCCCGAAGCCTTCCGGAAGTCCGGCTCTCAGACCAGATTCTTCTTCTAGGATCGGCAGAACCAAATGCTCAGTTGTCCCTGGCGCTACGGTGGATTCGATGATTACTATATTCCCGGGTTTTAGATATCTCCCAACCTGGCGAGAAACCTCTCCGAGTGACTCATATCTGGGGATATTGTCACTGTCTGTTGGGGTCTGGACATCTATTAGGGTAATATCGATATTTTCAAGTACGGTATAGTCGTCCGTTGCTCTGAACCTGCCACTCCGGACAACACTTTCCAGCATTTCGGGAAGTTCCGGTTCATTACCGCCAATAGGGCATTTGCCTTCGTTGAGACTGTCAATCTTCCATCCGGAGCGTTGCGATCTTCGTTGGATTCCGGTTACGTCATACCCGGCGTTGGCTAGCATCACTGCCATCGGAATGCCCACATATCCCATGCCAATTACAGCAACATTTTTTTCTTTCATGAGTGTATCGCAGTAGTTGTTCGTTACTATCCCTGTATCTCCCTCGCCCGATTCCCCACCATGATTGTTCCTGGCGCCACATCCATGGTTACCACAGCTCCAGAACCGATTATTGCTCTCTCACCAACCGTAATTCCGGGCAAGATTGTTGCATTAGCTCCTATCCTGGCACCTTGCTTAATTATGGGGCCTTCAAGCTTGGCTCCGTACTCCATGTATTTATCGTTGGTCGTGACCGAGCAAGGTCCCAGAAATGCATCATCCTCAATTACCGTATTAATAGTGATATAAACGTTTGTCTGTATACTTACATTACTACCGATCCGGCAATGGCCGTCAATCACTGAATTCGTGCCCACCAGTACATTGTCGCCTATTTGAGTCTCTTCCCGGATAAGAACATTGTGCCCGGTCTTGAAGCCCTTACCTGTTATCACATCGGAATAAATAACCGTCCCGGAGCGCACTATCGAATTCTCTCCAATGGTGACTATGCCATCCTCTCGATTGCCCAAGATTACATAATCTTCAATGACTGTGCCTGCACCGATATTCACCTGACCGTACTGAATGAGGTTCTCATACATCCCTCAATCCCTGCACGATGAATTCAAGATCCAGCTCACTTACTCTCGGATGAACCGGCAGGGAAAGTACTTCACGCACGGCCTTTTCGGAAACGGGCAAATGGTCGTTATATCCCCTTTTTTGGTAGAGAGGTTGTTGATATATCGGTAATGGGTAATATATCCCCGTAATGATTCCCTTCTGCAGCAGTTTATCCTTCAAAGCATCTCTGGATAACTCGAAATCATCAGTAATCCTGATAGTGTACTGGTGAAAAACATGCGTCCTCTCTGGCGCAATAGCGGGTGGAACTAATCCTTCAATCTGTTGGATTGCCTTGGTGAGGAACATGGCATTTGCGATCCTTCTCTGTGTGGCCTCATATATTTTTTTTAGCTGGCAGATACCTATTGCCGCAGTTATGTCGGTCATTCGATAGTTATATCCCAGGCTCTCATGCAGATATCTTTCGCTCTGCCCATGGCTTCGCATGCTCCGGGCTTTCTCGGCAACCTTAGCATCGCTGGTGGTGATGATGCCCCCTTCCCCAGTGGTCATGTTTTTGGTGGGATAAAAGGAAAAGCAACCGAGCCCAAAGGAACCGACCCTTCTACCCTGATATTCAGCCCTATGTGCCTGGCAAGCATCCTCAATTAAGACTAGGTCATTTTCGCTGCATATTTTGGTGATTTCCACCATATCGCAGGGCTGACCGTAGAGGTGGACCACTAGTACAGCCCTGGTCTTTGGAGTAATCTTATCCCTTATTAAAGAAGGATCGATATTGAAAGTACTCTTATCAATATCAGCGAACACAGGTTTTGCGCCGCAGTAAACGATGGCATTGGCAGTGGCAATAAAGCTGAAAGGAGTGGTGATGACCTCATCACCTTCGCTCACTCCGGCTGCGAGCAGCGCAGTATGAAGAGCTGCTGTACCGCTATTAACGGCTATAGCATGTTTCACACCAATTAATGTAGCAAACTGCTCTTCGAATTCTGCTACTACAGGTCCTTGTGCCAGTATACCTGAGTTTAGAACATCTCTAATGGCATGGATCTCACCATTGTTAAGGGAAGGATCCGCCATTTGTATCATGCGAACCGGGATCGTCATTTTGTTATTCCTAATTGAGTAGCCACTTTGCAAGTGGATGTTTTCAACTTTTCACAGTAGTATCTTTCGAACAGGTTTAGCAGGCTATCAACTTTGGTCAGGTTTTCCAGTCTGGTTGCCAGACCGCCGGCCAAAATGACTACCTGCATTTTCATTTCCTTCTATGCGATGCCCTTTCTTCTGATCGCAATGTAAGCAAGTAATCCTATGATCGCTATCCCGATAATAGGTCCAATGATCACCCATGGATTAAGATCGTCATCATCGTCTTCTTCATCTGGTTCTGTTGTTGGCGCAGGTGTAGGCTCTTCCGTCGGCTCAGGCGTCTCAGTTGGTGTTGGAACCTCAGTTGGCGCCACTGTCGGTGTAGGTTCTATGGTTGGTGTAGGAGCCACTGTTGGAGTTGGTGTCTCTGTTGGTGTTACGGTTGGTGCAGGAGTGGGCGTGACTTCTACTTCTGCTAATATGGCAAATTGGGTGAAGTGGCTGGTGGTTCCACTGACGGTATTATTTACAGTATCAACTACGATGTCTGTAAGCTCTACCCACTCTCCTGTATCTGCATCGTAATAAGCCAGGACCAGGTCTTCTGCCGCTACTCCTTCTGGTAATGCAGCCGGATCATAGGCCATAGTTATTGTTACTGGTGGATCAAACGTGGCACCATCTGGACCAAAATCAGCCACAACAATCATATTGGTTGCTGGTGGTACGGGGGCCTCGGTGGCCGGAGGTTGGACTGTTACTTCGGTTAGCGGATTACCTTCGGAATCAAGTGCCGTTGTCCCTGTAGGGATATCTGCGGTAGCGCTTCCATCTACAGAAGTAAGAGTAACATCCTCTGTGACAACTCCCTCGGCGTCGATGCTGTCCGCGATGTTTTCCGTTACAATCTCGGACGGCGGTGTTTGTGTAGGTGTTGGGGTGAGTGTCGGTATAGGAGTGGATGGCGGTGGAGGTGGTGGTACGGCAGGCCAACCATAACCGTAACCGTAGCCAAATGCGCTGGATACGAGGTTGTTAATCGGAGACGATGGGATCAATAGTAAGGTCAGAACAATTGCTGCTGTGAGGAGTGCGCTTACGAGTATCCGATTTGTCAGCCACAATCTTGCTGATGTCATACGCCTGCCTCCTTTACCTTGTCATGAATTGCGGCCTCGTGTAAAACTTGAGCCCGATTGTAACACAAAGAAAAAATCATTTGCAATCCTGATACGAACCGTGAATTGGTTTGGATTTTCTTTTATCCCCTAGCTAGTTTTCCCTAATACAAAAAAGGACACCGCTAAAGGCATCCTTTCTTAAAGATTGTACAAATCTTATACACATAATATTCCTCGGTAGCCTGGCGATCATTATCAGTATGATATTAGACCCATGGCTTTGCGTCCCAAGGTTTACCTTGGTTTGCCTTTATCGTGGTTACCGGGTTGCCTGGTTAAATCAGACAATAGCTCCGGTTCTGTTAAATTGTTAATGTCCCTCAGAACATCGAAAGAAAACCAGCTTGTATATTTACACTTTGTTAAGGTTGTTTGTCTATTGTTTTCAGTCTCGATTTATTTCGCCTCAAGTTTAACGTTATGCAAGCAGGATGTCAATAGCGTTTATAAATCTTTTACTTTCGGGTATTGACTTGTTTACGGAAGAAAGCTGACAAAATATCGAACAAGTTATGAGAGATTGTTCATATTTAGGCTCAAATAGCTAAATGATAGATAATTAGTTGAGTAATTCGAGAAGAAGTAGGCGCAAAAGAGAACAGTATGAAAAACCCAATAGAATAAAAAAGGAACAAGCTTGCGGCTTGCCCCTTTTTTACTGATGTACAGAATGTACATCGGCATTAAATATCTTCAAGCAGCTGGGTCACTACTTGGTTGACAAGTTGCCCATCAGCCTTGCCTTTAGTTTGCGGCATGAGTTTGGGCATCACTTTACCCTTATCCTTGAGGCCAATCGCCCCTACTTCATCGATTACTTGCCGTACTAGAACTGTTATCTCATCACTGGACATCTGTTGCGGCAGGTAACCAAGGAGAACAGACAACTCGGCCTCTTCTTTGGTAGCCGAATCTTCTCGTTTGGCATTCCTGAATTCAGCTATGCTCTCACGGCGCTGCTTTGCTTCTTTAGACAGGACTTCCAGCACCCCGGCATCATCCAGAGGACCTCTTTTAGCGATCTCAGCATTCTTGATAGCTGCCTTCGCCATGCGCAATACCCCAAGGCGCGTTTTATCACCGGATTTCATAGCGTTCTTGAGATCGTTTGCCAGCTGTTCTTGCAGCGTCACGTTACAAATCCTTAGAAAATCCGTCTATTTACCGAAATAAGCGCCTTTTGAACTTCTGGTGCTCTTGCGTTTTTTAGTTGCGCGCTTCTTTTTGCGTACGATAGAAGGTTTCTCAAAATATTGACGCCTCCTATATTCGCTGAGAATGCCATCATTTTGCACTTTTTTGTTGAATCGTCTTAGAGCGCTCTCTATGGATTCGTTGTCATCTATATATACTTCGGCCAAACAGTATCACCTCACTCCGTGATTATTCGCACTGTGAGCGATTATAGCTATTTCGTACCCTGACTGTCAAGGCAACGTAATGTTTCAATAGGCAGGTGTTGCTGTATACTTTCCCAGATCGAGTCTCCTATCTTTTTACGGGGCTGAGTAGCATCCAGTATCAACCAGCGATTCGGTTCGGCGCTGGACATATCAAGATATCCCTGCCTTACTCGGTGATGGAACGATATTTCCTCACGCTCGAAGCGATCAGTCGACTGCTTTGCGCCTTTTCGTTTCAAACCTTCATGGACATCGATATCCGGCAGGATGATAAGATCGGGACGAAGTCCACCGGTGGCGATATTGTTGATGGTGTGGATAGTATCCAAATCCACTCCTCGACCGTATCCCTGGTATGCCAGAGTCGACTCTGAGTAGCGATCGCAGATGACGATTTGATCTCGTTCCAAGGCAGGGCGAATGATCTCGGCAACCAATTGTGATCGTGCCACGGCGAAAAGGAGAAGCTCGGTGACAGGATTGATTTCTATTTCAAGTCTGTGTTTTAGGAGCTTTCGGGCAACACGTCCAATCGAGGTGCTGCCGGGTTCTTTAACCCTGATGACAGGCACTCCGAGTTTGGAAAGACGCTTTTCCAGCGCCCTCGCCTGGGTGCTTTTACCGCACCCTTCTACACCTTCGAATAATATGAATAGACCCATTATATTGATACCTAAAAAAGGGACAACCTTTTATGATAGGAGATTATCGATAAGTGCCTAAATGAAATCAGAAATAAGCCTGCCGAGATAATACGTAGAAGAATCATTCTTCGTCATATTGTACCAATGTAAAAACCTCTACATCAGGATATGCTGCCTTGATCTTCTCCAGACCTGATAGAAAACAAAGTTCAACAACGACCACGACGCCTGCAACCACTCCTCCCAGTTTCTTGACCAGTTCAATAGCGCTGGCGACCGATCCCCCGGTAGCCAGTAGATCATCAACAATTACAACCTTTTGCCCGGGTTTAATATCATCCGTGTGAATCTCGAAGTATTCTACGGCATATTCGTTTGGGGCTTGTACTTCGATGGTCTCCCGAGGTAGTTTCCCTCGTTTCCTAACCGGGACAAAACCAGCATCAACTTCGAGAGCTATAGGTGCCCCAAAAATGAATCCGCGGCTTTCAATGCCGACTACCACTTCAGCCCCTCTCTCCGAGACCCACGAAGACATAAGTAAAACGGTATGCCGAAAAGTTTTAGGGTCTTGAAGAATTGGGGTTATGTCCTTGAATGCTATTCCCGGTTTCGGGAAGTCCTTCACTTCAAAAATTTTACTTTTTATGCGAGCCGGCATTGCAGATTATCCTCCTGAAGCTTCTAGTGAAGGCCATGATCGAATTCCCGAGAATTATAACAAGGCAGGTGGTTGAAGTCAATGAATCTGATAGTAAATTCGATCAGGTTTGAGTATGCCAACGAATGATGTGGCGAATATGGCGAGTTAGTGGTAGCTGTGCCAGCTTGCCAATCAATACCAACTTTGTTAGGCTAAGTGTCGTGTCATTGACGGAATGAAAATGGAGCGTTGTTTGAGTAAGCTGAATACTCTCATTACCAGTGAGCAGATCGAAACCAAGATAGCTGAGCTCGCAGCCAGGATCAGGGAAGATTACCATGATAGGAATCCTGTTCTGGTTGGGGTTCTGAAGGGTAGTTTTGTGTTTTTGGCAGATATAGTTCGTGTTTTAGATATTCCGCTTGGGATTGATTTCATTGGTGTATCCAGTTATAGAGGGCGAATGGAAAGTTCGGGAGAGATCGAGTTGATCCAGGCCCTAAGAACTCCCATCGCCGGACGGGATGTTTTGGTGATTGAGGATATTGTGGATACTGGTCTGAGCTTGAATTACGTACTGAATGTGTTGCGCCAGAAAACCCCCGCTTCTGTAAAAGTATGCGCTTTGTTGGACAAACCATCAAAAAGAAAGATTACTGTTCCTATCGACTATTCGGGATTCACTGTTCCGGACAAATTTGTTGTGGGATACGGGCTCGACTTCGATGAGCAGTACCGATATTTGTCTCATATTTGTTACCTGGAAGAAAAGTAGCTATGGAAATTCAGGGTTTGCTGGCGGTTTCCCGGGGTGACATTCCAGCCGATTTGGTGTAGAAGAGAGCTAAAATCGCTAACAAATTCAAATAACTGGAGGATACCGCTGGTGATTTGGGATGTGTACATATGGCACCATTTGATGTGTTATCATTACTTGCTCTGCCCGTAATCCCTGAACTGAGGTTGACGGATTCAGGGCTGGTTGATGCCTTGGGATTGAAGCTGATGAAGGAGGAATAGAATGGTCGTAGATAGAGCTAAGTTGGAGAAGTACAAAACAGCCGTGATACTTAAGGATGGTTCTACCTTATATCTTCGACCTGTCGTACCGGAAGATGAGGAAAGGCTACTTGCTCTTTTTTCACGTCTGAGTCGCCATAGCGTTTATTTAAGGTTCCACCACGTGTTAAACCAGATGTCAAAAGAAGAAGCCAAGAGGTTTTGCGCTGTGGATTATGATAATGATTTTGCCCTGGCAGCGACTCTTGGAGATGTAGGGGAAGAAAGGATCATTGCGGTGGGACATTTCTATCGAATGCCTGTCGGCGATCTGGCCGAAGCTGCCTTCGTGGTCGAAGATGCATATCAGGGCAAGGGAATCGGGTCCCATTTATTGGAGCAACTGGCCGTGATAGCTAGAGAAATGGGGATCAGGACATTTGAGGCATCTGTGCTCTCTGAGAACCGAGAGATGATGCAGGTACTGGAGCATAGCGGTTTCTACATAGCAGAAGAACTGGAATCGGGTGTGTATCAAATGGAAATGGATCTCGCTCCGACTCCGACTGTTGAGAGGATGTCTGCAGAGAGAGAAAAAGTTGCTTCCATAGCTTCATTGCAAGCTTTTCTTAAACCTCACTCAATTGCGGTTATTGGGGCGTCACAAAGAAAGGCTAGTATTGGCAACAGGATATTTCATAATCTATTGCAGCAGGAATTGAATGGTGTTGTATATCCGGTTAATCCCAGCACTAAAGTGGTCTGCTCGGTGAGTACGTATCCTTCGGTTCTGGATATCCCTGGCGAGGTTGATCTGGCGATAGTCATCGTTCCGGCAAAAGGGGTTTATAAGGTGGTGCAAGAATGTGGGAGGAAAGGTGTAAAAGGGGTTGTGATAATTTCAGCTGGATTCGGGGAAACTGGTATAGAGGGAATGGAAAGACAGCAAAAGCTGTTAGACATGGCTCGCAGTCACGGAATGCGTATTGTAGGACCAAACTGCATGGGAGTTATCAACACCGACCCGGAAGTGAATATGAATGCCACTTTTTCCCCTGTATTTCCGCCGGTAGGAAACGTTGCAATGGCAAGCCAAAGTGGCGCCTTGGGATTGGCCATCTTAGAGTATGCACAGAGCTTGAATATTGGGATGTCCACTTTTGTCAGTGTGGGCAACAGGGCGGATGTATCCAGTAATGATCTGATGCAGTATTGGCAAGATGATCCAATGACCGATGTGATATTGCTATATCTGGAATCATTTGGTAATCCGCTTAAATTTGGGGGAATCGCTCGGAGGGTGTCGGCAATGAAGCCTGTCGTGGCTGTGAAAAGCGGTCGGACTCTGGCTGGTTCAAGAGCAGCAGCATCACATACCGGGGCATTGGCTACTACTGAGGTAGCTTCTGATGCATTGTTTAAACAGGCAGGCATTGTGAGAGTTGACTCGCTGGAACAACTGTTCGATGTGGCTAACCTGCTGGCACATCAACCGTTGCCAAAGGGAAGGAGAGTAGCAATTCTGACAAACGGCGGAGGCCCTGCAATCCTGACTGCCGATGCATGTGCATCCCGAGGGCTGGAACTACCTGCCTTGTCATCGAGTACTTTATCGAAACTTAAGAGATTTCTGCCGAAAGAAGCCACCTTTGCCAATCCAATAGATATGACGGCTGGCCCCGGTGCCAAGGAATACAGCAAAGCTCTAAAGATTCTGGCGGAAGATGACAACATCGATATTCTGATTGTTATTTTTATTCCTCCAATAGTGACTGATCCTGAGGCAATCGCCAAGGTCATAAGGGAAGTTGGACCTGAGTTTCGTAGAAAAGGTAAGACCATGGTGGCATCGTTCATGAGTTCACGCGGCGCTCCATCAGAATTGGGGTCGAAGGAAGAAGGGTACGTTCCAACCTTTACGTTTCCTGAGGCCACAGCTGGGGCACTTGCCAAGGCTTGTGAGTATAGCGAATGGCTGAAACGACCTAGTGGTACAATCCCTAAATTTACGGATATTGATAGAAGAAAGGCCGCCAAAATAGTCGAAACGGCTTTGGAGAAGAATAAAACGAGGCCGCTCTGGTTAAGGGCTTCATCGGCAGTTGAGTTGCTGGATGCCTATGGTATTAAAGTAGTTCCGACAAGGATTGCTGAAACAGCCGAACAAGCGGCTGATGTGGCGGAAGAAATGGGTTTTCCGGTGTGTATAAAGCTACTATCTAAAACAATAACCCATAAGACGGAAGTTGGTGGGGTGGCGCTTGATCTTCGCACAAGGGGAGAAGTGGAGCAGTCTTTTGCTCGTATCAGGCATCGCCTGGAGAACGAAGGAAGAGGGCTAGAGATGAGGGGGGTAATCGTCCAGAAGATGATTAGGGGAGGATTAGAGGTAATAGTCGGGGTGACTCAAGACCCATCTTTTGGTCCATTGATACTGTTTGGATATGGAGGGATTTATACCGAACTGTACAAAGATGTTGCTTTTCGTATTCATCCGCTAACTGATCTTGATGCTAAAGAGATGATGCGTTCGGTGAAGGCTTATCAACTGTTAGAAGGGTGGAGAGGAGCAAAACGCGCTGATATAGAATCAATAGAAGAGCTTTTGATGCGTATTTCGGCAATGGTTGAAGACATTCCTCAAATTGTGGAACTCGATCTCAACCCGGTGAAAGTCAAGGTGGAAGGGAAAGGGTATGCAGCGGTAGACGCCCGAATTATGCTATCTGAACCTCTATTATAGGAATTGGGCTATTCCTTTCGTTGGACTAACTACTACATGTTGTGTTTTGTGACTTTCGTTCCTCGAACTCCCTTGGTTATGTCCTGATACGAAACCGCAACAAGGGCAACTGCATGTTGGAGCAAGCGGTAAAAGAGCGTTCCCGCAATCACCGAGGTCCATTCCTGGTCTATCGATTGACAATTTGGACACATGGGACGTGGTGGACTAAGAAATGAACCACATGATTTGCATTTCTGAAGTAAAAGCTTACCCTCTTTGACTCCGTCCCAGAAAGGTGTACTGCTGCGGCAAAGCACGTGCCACTGGGCCGGATGAGGGATTCTCTGTTCGGGATTATATTCAACTGTCATTACTACCTCCTCAGAATATGACTACAATTGAATTTGCTGCAAAGTCCAGAATATCATCTTTTCCAGAGCTGGTTTCCTGGGATTCAGAAACCCTGAGGACTAGCATAATAGCTGGATCAGTTTTTGGGGAACCCTCACTTCATCCCAGCTCTAACATTGGGAGTGGCACAACGATAGGGGGCAGGCCAAGAACGGCACTATATCAAGTTAGACAGCGACGATTTTCCCAAATTACTCTCTTGTTGATTTCGCATATAAAACCACGTACGAAGGTGATCCTCGATAAACTGTGTTCTGAGTTGGCTTTGTCCATTTCGAATAATGCACTTCTTAGAAGGAAGAAGCTGAGGTTTGTTAGGTATCCAAGTCAATTATTCCTCTGCGCAAGGCGTACTTAACAATACCGATACGACTGCGGATATGCAGCTTGGCCATGATGTGTTGCCTATGGTTCATTACTGTGTTGACGCTGATAGACAGCATGCTGGCTATCTCGGTATCGCTGTATTCTTCAGCAGCCAATTTCAGTATCTCGCGCTCCCGGGGCGTAAGCGTTTCATAGTCGTCATGGATATCTTGTCTTTTGTCACGGTATCCATCTACCAGAACCCGTGTCATCGATGGGGACAAATATGATTCCCCATTGTATACAGTGTATATTGCCGAGACCAGGTCTGAAGCCACCGCGTGCTTCGGGATGCAACCCAACGCCCCAGCTTCAATGCTGGCCAGGACATACTCTGGATTTTTGTGCTGGGTCAGTATGAGCATCTTGACATCAGGATGTTCCTTGTGTATGCGGCGAGTAGCCTCAAGCCCATCCAGCTTTGGCATGGCCACATCCATTACTACAACATCGGGCAATAGTTCCTTCACTTTTAGTATGGCGTCCGTGCCGTCAGTCGCTTCACCGACAACCTCGATATCATCGATTGCCTCCAAAAGAGCACGAATCCCCTCCAGTACAATCGGATGATCGTCAACTGACAACACGCGAATAGTGGACATAACATTTCCCTCATTCCAAGGGTATTTCGACTTTGATCCGAGTTCCAATGCCGTGCTGTGAATTTATCCCGAAAGTCCCTCCGAGGATTTCAGACCTCTCCCGCATGTTGACCAACCCCATCCCTCGTTTTTTTAGTTTTGGATCTTTAACCTCTTGAAAATCGAATCCTTTGCCGTCATCCTTGATGTCCAGCAACACGACATTTTCGGCAAATTCGAGTTTGATGTGTATGCTCTCTGCTGCAGCATGTCTGACCACATTCGTGGTGGCCTCCTGGATAATCCGAAATAGCGCTACTTCGACCTCAGATGGCAATCTTCGTTTACTGCCGGAAACATCAAAACTTGCACGAATCCCTGCTCTCTCCAGGTGCCTCGCTGTGTGGGACCGGACCGCCGCCGCAAGTCCCAGATCGTCCAGAACCGTAGGCCGAAGCTCGTAAATAATTCCTCGGATATCACCCAACATTTCAGTAAGCGACAGTTGCACTTCCTCCAGCCTGGAGGTGACTGAAGGGCTCGCTAATGACAGGTCATTCATTGCGGCCTGGATCTTGGCTGAAACTCCGGTGAGAATCTGGCTGGTCTGATCGTGCAATTCCCGCGCAATACGGTGGCGTTCCTCTTCCTGCGCCATGATCGAGTGCCTGAGCGCATCCTCAATGGTTGCTTTTCTGCGCTGAAGTTCCTCGTACAACACAGCGTTCTCAATGCCTGTAGTGACCGCGTGGCCGATGGTCACCAGAAAGTGTCGGTCCTCGGGAGAAAACCCGCGTTCCGCGCTAGAAAACACACACATCATACCCAGTGCCTTCCCCTTGGTTTTCAGTGGGACGTGAATGACCGTATCCAGGCTACCTGAGATTTCTCCATCAGGGATCATGGCACTGATCAGGTGCATCGACGCATTCAGGGGTTCAAGGATTGCCTCATCCGATGATTGATCGAAGCGTTCCACGATAGCCTTGGCAATTGAGTGTGGGACAACTGGGTTGAGATACTTGTCGCCCATCTTTAAGACAGCCTGAGTTATTGTGAAATCACCCTCAATAGCCTGAAAAATGATGAAACCGTGGGTAAGGTTAAGCATTTTCAGCGTCTTGTCGATGACGCTGTTGAGTATGTCATTCATATCAAGGGACTGGCTTATCGTTCGCGAAATGGCATTCAGCCCCATTAACTGTCGATTGCGCTCCGCGATTTGCTCGTCCGCGCGCTTGCGCATCAAAGCATTTGCCATCATCTCCCCCACTATTTTAAGCAAGGTGATACTCTCACCTGTCCAAATCCTCAGAGATCTCACGGAGTCAAATCCAACAGCCCCAATAACCGTTCCGCTATATAGCATGTTGACCGTGACCAATGATTGTATTCGTTGTGCTTCGAGGAATACCCTTGCGTCTTGGAGTTCCGGGGGTATATCGGCCGTACGAGGGATGTACAGCGCCCCAGACTGCTCAAATTGTTCTGCAATCTTCGTCCACATTGGGTGGATTGGAATATTCTGGCTGTTTTTGACCAGTGACTCAATACCATCGGCGCACCACTCATGGGTGTTGCTTACCTTGGTTCTATCATCAGAAAACAGCGAAACATAGCTTCGATCAACGCCTACGAACTCTCCAATAGCCTTCAACGCATCATATATCCCCTGATCGACTTCCTCGGCGGCCAGATTGATGAAATTCGTTGACATTTCGGCGATCAGCCGTTCAAATCTGATCCGCCACTCAAGTTCATTTTTCAGCAGCATAAATCGCCTCACCCCAGTTGCCAAATCGAGTTCGAAAGGATGCATGGTGGTCGTTGCCAATTGCTCTTCTCAACCTCAATCGATGTCACACTGCCTATTTCCTGCAAAACAAGAGATGTGTGATTGGATTATATACTTCCAAGCAAGTTGAGGCAACACTCAAGGTATGAGACTAGAACATAGTGGTGAGGGATAGAAGTCTGTTACGAAGCATTTTGGACATTTGAGCAGAAGCGATTAGTTGATTCGGCAATTACATTGATGTTGCGGGAGTATAGTAAAGATCGTTGCAAAGGGGTCTGGTATCATTATGCTCAGCGCCAGCCTTTACCTGGCCATTCTGAAGAAATCCCTGCGCTTCTCGCAAAGACAATTAGTAATTCTTAACCCCCTCTAATGGTGGAATCCACCATTGTCGGGGTTAAGGGCGGGGAATATACTTAGTGGCAAATATAGATACGGAACGAGTCCACAGGTCGATTCAATGGTGGTCCGTCCCGGTTGTGGATGGTTTGTCCGTACAACTCACATCAATAAGGAGGGAACCATGAAAAGAGTATCTGGAATTGGATTCATTCTGATGGCGGCACTGCTGTTGGCGCTGCCGCTCATGGCCGCCTGCGGCGGAGATAGTGAGACAGAGTCGGAGTCGGCGACTACCATCCCTGCGACATCAGCCAAGCCGGAGCCGGCGACTACGATCCCTGCGACATCAGCCAAGCCGGAGGGGACCTTGACAATCGCCCTGTCCCAGTTAAGCGTCGATCCTTTCCTGGGCCCCCTGGGAGATGGGGCGGTAAGCAATAGGACGGTGTGGGCGTACGCATTCGATTTCCTGGTCTGCGCCAAGAGCGATGGGTCGGGCTATGCCCCCTGGCTGGCCGAATCGTGGGAAATCGCGCCGGACGGCTCCAGCGTCACCTTCCATTTGAGGCCTGGGGTGCAATTTCATGACGGCTGGGGGG
>JABHWQ010000356.1 GCA_018657655.1 Chloroflexota bacterium
CTGGCCCATGGTGGAACCGCAGTCGGTTACTCTCTCTATCTTGACGGCGGCGAGCTGGTGTTTGCCGTTGCGACAGGCAAGAATCACCTTGAACGCGTCAAAGCTCCAGCTCCTGGTGGAAAATTCGGTTTCGCGGCGGGCATGGATGAAAAGGGGCATCTGTTCGTACAGATTGGCAATAACGAGGCCGTACGTTCTCAAACAGGCGGCCATTGGATAACGAAACGGGCAGCTGAAGATTTGAGCGTCGGCTTCGATCATGGCAACCCCGTAGACCCCAAGGCTCCAAAAGGAGAATTCCGAGGCAAGCTGGTAAAGTTGGAAGTGAAATGATTTCAGAAGCGATCGAAAAAAATAATAAAAGGATACTATGATTACCCAAAAAATAATAGCCATGCTCACGCTAGCAGCACTAGCCATTGCCGGTCAGTTGTCAGCCGCGGAAGGTGCTGCGGAAAAGCCGAACGTCATGTTTATCTTTGCAGATGATCAGACCTATGAATCGATTGGTGCGTACGGACAATTGAATATTAAAACGCCCAATCTTGACCGTTTGGTTAACCGCGGGGTATCATTCACCCATACCTATAATATGGGAGCTTGGGGCGGCGCAGTATGTGTGGCCAGTCGCGCCATGCTCAACTCGGGCCGCTTTGTCAACCGTGCTGAGCAAGGTGTCAAACAGTATCCACACTGGTCTGAAATCATGAATGACGCCGGCTATACCACTTATATGACCGGTAAATGGCACGTACCCGGTAAACCGCGATTTAATGTTGTGAAAGATGTGCGTGGTGGAATGCCGAATCAGGCTGACGAACGCTATAGGCGCACCTTTAAGCCTGAGCTCTATGAGAGCGAATGGCTACCGTGGGACGAAAGACACGGGGGATTCTGGACAGGAGGAACCCACTGGACCCAAGTGGTGGCCGATGATACCCTTGAGTTCTTTGACAAGGTCAAGAATGATGACAAGCCCTTCTTCATGTACCTTGCCTTTAACGCGCCACATGATCCGCGTCAGGCTCCCAAAGAGTATGTGGATATGTACCCGCTTGATTCGATTAAAATTCCGAAAAACTATATGCCTGAGTACCCGTATGCAGCAGAGATTTGCGGGAAAAAACTACGAGACGAGATTCTGGCACCCTATCCTCGAACGGAGTATGCGGTAAAGCGCAACCGTCAGGAGTATTATGCATCAATCACCTATATGGATCACCATATCGGGCGTATGCTGGATGCTTTGGAAGCGAGTGGAAAAGCAGATAATACCTACATTATCTTTACTGCGGACCACGGTCTGGCTGCAGGCCATCACGGTCTTATGGGCAAACAGAGTATGTATGAACACTCGATGCGTCCTCCATTTATTGTTGTCGGACCAGGGATAAAACCAAATTCTAAAATTGATACGCCTATCTACCTTCAGGATGCCATGGCCACAGCAATTGAGATTGCCGGTGCCGAAAAACCGGCACATGTGGAATTCAAAAGTCTGATGCCTTTGATCAAGGGAGAGAAGAGGGTTCAGTACGATAGAATTTACGGAAAGTACACGAACACTCAGCGTATGATTCTAAAGGATGACTGGAAACTTATCTTCTATCCAAATGCGGCAAAGAAAATGCGCCTGTTCAATATTGAGAACGATCCGGCTGAGATGAATGATTTAATCGATAACCCTGAGTACGCCACAAAGATTAAGGAATTAAAGCGCGAATTTGTTGAACTTCAGAAAGAGATGGGAGATCCACTCGATGTTGATAAGCCCGGTAAGCTGGTTACTTGGGAGTCACAATACAAAGGATACGCTGACTACTTGACGAGCCATTGGGCTGTTAATAAAGGGCATAAGAATGTTGCCACAAAATCAACAAGACCAAGGCTGGATGCGTCGGTCAGTGCCAGTGCAAACACTGAAGGCAAACACAGCCCAAAGACCTTGGTGGACGGGAACTACGGCACAAAATATTACCATGGCAATGTCACATTCCCGGCGTCGTTTGTTTTCTCATTGAAAGATTCCCCAATGGCAGCAACAACATACACCATTGTCAGTGCCAACGATATGCCTGAGCGCGATCCAAAGTCGTGGGAACTTTTGGGCTCAAATGATGGTAAAAAATGGACGTCGCTGGACAAACGTACGGATGAGAAATTTTCCTCCCGCCATCAAGCGCGAGATTTCCAAGTAGCCACCAGCCAGTCATTCAGCAAGTACAAACTTTTGGTTACAGAATCCGTAAATAAGTCCACTGGTCTTCAATTCGCCGAGATACACCTGGGCACAAAGTAGGCAGCAACAATCGAGAAAAGAAAAGGATATAACATGAACACCCCAAAAACAAAAATGATCCTCACGGTAGTTGCACTGGTCATTGCCGGTCAGTTGTTCGCCGGTGAAACATTCTATGTCGCCCCGGACGGAAAAGACACAAACTCGGGAAGCGAGTCAAAACCCTTCCTGACCCTTGCCAAGTCGCGCGATGCGATACGGGCCTACCGCAAGACAAATCCCCTACCCGCCGGCGGCATCACGGTCTATCTGCGCGAGGGCGAATACAATCTAAGCGAAACCTTTATTCTGACTCCTCAGGATTCCGGCGAGGAAGGAAAGCCTGTGGTATACAGATCCTACCCCAAAGAGACGGCCCGAGTCACGAGCAAGAAATACGTTAGCGGTTGGAAAAAAGTAAGCGACTACCCGGCGGGACTGCCGGAGGTTGCCAAGGGTAAGGTTTTTGAGGCGAGCATTGAGAAAGGCTGGCGTCCACAATATCTTTTTGTGGACGGTGTGAGGCAGCAGATGGCCCAGGCGCAGGTCAAAACA
>JABHWQ010000465.1 GCA_018657655.1 Chloroflexota bacterium
TAGGAACGATGGTCACCTGCGGAGATGGGGCGGAAGGTACTTCGCCGGGCAACGCTGAAGACGTCATGTTTTCTTCGATAGTAACCGTTATCCCCGCAGCAGTGAACGATACTTGCCCTTCCTGGCAGGTAACTTCTGTGAAATCGTCATCGGCAACCTTCAATTCAAACAGTGTACCCCGGACCGCAGCCACCTCTGCCGGAGCCGATACTTCATACAAGGATGCAGGGTCTACCAGTCTTTCCACACGATTCACAGTATTACCAATAACTTGTTTCAACTTGACAGTTGTAGAACGGGAATCAGATGAGAAATTCGGATCTGTAACTATCACTTCCGAATTTACCCCTATCTCCATAACGCTTCCCTCAAAGAATATGAGGAGTACAGTCCCGTCATCGCCTGTTTGGAGTCGGTCGCCTTTTTCTATTTTCATACCTTCAGTGGCTGGAATCCAGGTGTCGGTGCCGACTTGCTGAATCAGGGTATCACCACTCGGAGAAGCGATAATACTTGGGGGAATATCAAGTACCGAAGTGGAGGTCATTGCAGGGGTATGTGGACCAGGAACATCGATATCGTTGCCTCCGCCACAAGCTGATCAAGACAAAGACAAGTCCCAGCTGTAGCGACAATATGAGGTGCCTAAATATGGCTTTCTTTCTTTGCCGGAGTTTCTCACAAGTTGCCATCTGCCCTGCTCTCAGTCATTGTACCACTTCTTATAACTGACGTGGGTTTGAGTGAGGGTTCCCAAAAGATAGTTTTTCGGTAGTATCGAGATCAATATGGTATCAACTCGGATATCGAAAGAATTTGGGGTAATATGCGTTGAGTGCGCGGAGGTTGGAAGCTAGAGTCATCCTTCAAAATCCTGAATAACTGCCAACTGTAATCTAGCAAAAATATCCGATCAACGAACACTTCTATTCAGGACCGATCGGATAGTATGAATTCCAGCAGGTTTTTCCCATGGGGACGGGCCAGCACGATGGCCTCGGGGTTGATGTAATTACGATTCATGCACTGCATACGAAGAATATCACTGCCGCTACGCTCCAAGACGATCCCGGCATAGAAGAATCCAAGGGATCGAAGGCCTTCGACGAATCCTGCCGAAGAGGGATCGGCTAAAGGCAGATCAACATAGAGAACCGGAAATGCTGATCGTGATGTATCTTTGAATGCAGCGACTGTCTCAATAAGATTGCGGCCAACTGCATCGATTCGTATTCTCGCGGTTCCCTGCCGGGGCTTTTTGTCGATGGTCGCGATGGTCTTTTCAATCAACGGTTGATATGTGCTGATCTGTATGGCGCGATCCTGTTTAAGCCGTGAGTAGACAGAATCAATAATCTTCTGGTACCGTTCGGGAATGTAGATTGTTTGCGGTGGCGCCGGATGCAACGGGAAGTATAGTAGGACTGCCGCAATCCGTCGGCCGTCGTAAGCGTTGGGAAAGCCCTCGATCTCCATATCGGGAGGGAAATGCCCCAGCAATATGCCCGTTTCCACACCACCGGCATCGGTGCTGTGACCCTGCACGATACTGTGGACTGCGATAGCATAGAGCTGAAGCCCAACCAAGTTCAGCTTTTCGTATGTTTTGCCCAGTTGCATCCCCAGTTCCAGAAGAATGCGGTGCCCCCGATATTCCGGCACCACCATGGCAGCGAGTGTATCTGCAGTAGTATCGTCGGCGCGTTCCAAGCTAAGACCCAGATGCCCAACCACTTGGCCTGTAGGTGTCACCGCGATCTGGGAATGGATCATTTTCCGGCGCACAAGGTCGGCAAGTTTTTCCGGATCGCTGAATTCCTCGACGAAGTAAGTGTCTCCATAGCAGGTTTTAACGCAGTCGCAAAGAGCTTGCGCATCTGCTGCAGTTATGTCACGAAAGGTCAGGTTTGTATCGGCATTCGAGCTGGTAGCCAGTTTATTGTCTCCTTCAATGAACATTCGCCTGACAATGCTCATAGATATGGTATCCTCATCTTCTGTATCAATCAAGGCGTTGAGGCAATAAGATATCTTTCACATACGATCGTTTTGCGATTTGTGTTTTGCCTTTACGGTGCACAACTTGTAAATCGTCAAGTAGTTTCCCGAAGCCCGGTTTCCTGACAGCCCACCTATTATAGAGGTATTGATATTAATAAACCCGTCGTGTATAAACAAGAGTGATAATGGCAAAAATAAAATTAGATTTGCATGATACGTATAACAATGGCCCGAGGATTGATGCGGAACTCAACCGGGTTATTGCTGAAGCTGTGGAGAAAAAGATATCTCTAGTGGAAATCATTCCCGGAAAAGGAAGCGGACAGCTAAAGAAGCGGGTCTTACGCTTTCTCCGCCAGCCGGAGATAAAAAAGCTCTATCACAGAATAGAGAAAGACGATAAAAACTTTGGCAGGGTTTTTATACATTTTAAACATTGAGAATCAAGCAATTCCAGGGGAATATAGATGACCGTTAGACTTGGTTATCGTTTTAATATAGACCAAGGCCTCGTAATACAAAATCAACTCACTATGCCCCAATCAGAACACTCGCATAATTCTCCGTAAAAAACCGATTGCGGTGTTCAATTGCTCATCATCATTCGTTCGATTCATGACCTCTTTGGATACATATATAAGAATCTCCTTGTAGGCTTATTATCCGTTTAACTCGGCGGTTAAAGGTTTTCATAATTACACTGAGGCGGCAAGCCACAAGAGGAGGAGCGATGAAAGGCCCTTTCGCAATTGCAGTCATCGCAGTAATGGTTCTGCTGATGGCATTGCCATTGCCATTGCTGTCTACTTGCAACGGAGGAAACGGCACCAAAAAGCCAACTTCTCCCACTGCGCCCCCCCCGGGGGGGGCGAGGATATCA
>JABHWQ010000189.1 GCA_018657655.1 Chloroflexota bacterium
CTGATCTCTCCTATATTCGTTCCGATGCCAAATCCGCCATATCTTTCGCGGTTCCTCTTGATGAAGATTTGATAATTTCTTTTTTAAAGAAGGAAAGCCGCCTTCCCCTAGAGCGCAATGTAGTACAGGCCAATTCAATTGCCAGCGGCATTTCATTAGCACTGGCAAATTTCCTGGAATTGAAAGGTATTTCCTCAACTGCGATTCCCGCAAACCTCCGATACAGACCAGAGATGCCAAATGGTCTGTTTGATCTCGTTCCTGATATCTCACACCGATATTTAGCAGTACGATCCGGTATAGGCCACTTCGGGTTATCAGGCAACTTAATTACTCCCAATAAAGGCGCGGCAGTCATTTTAGGCAGTGTGGTCACCACCGCTGAATTGGTCGCAACAGACCCGCTACCCGCTGAACAGAACTACTGTGATCGATGTGGCATGTGCATGGCATCATGTGCATCAGGGTTTGTCGATCTTCGCGAGAAGGTATCTGTAACTCTGGGTGGCATCGAATTCTCGTATGCCAAACGTCGCGACTACTTCAGGTGCGGATATTTGTGCGGTGGTTTCACAGGACTGCATCCTTCCGGTCAGTGGTCAACATGGTCCCCTGGCCGGTTTCGTATACCGGAGAATGATGGTGAATTCCTTGAAGCGACTGTGGATGCGATCAAGCAATGGCGTCAATGGCCGGAAATCGAGGGTGGGTTTTATAATCCATTACAGCCGTGGAAAACCCGGATGGCATGTGCCCATTGCCAATTGGTGTGTGTCCCGGATAAAGAGGAGCGAAAGCGCCGATACGAAATGATCACCAACGCCGGTGTCGTTGTACAGAATCCGGATGGCTCACTTGAGTCAGTCTCTCCCCAAGAGGCCGACGATAGGTTGTCATCGATGTCCCAAAACAATCGCGTGCTCTATGAAAGCCCTTGAGCACTGATTCCAAAACCACCTTTTCAAGTGCGGCGCAGGACAATAATTCGATCCCTTTGAATATTCTGAAACGTGTTTACGGTATTCCCTGCAAAAGTGGGGGCACCATCAGTTATGTAATGGTAACGAAGTATCCGTCACAACAGCGCCCGGTTCTAATGGAAATAGTCACTAAATCATGTATATTCTGCGTAATCACTGGTATTTTGGAATTTGCCATCTTAAAGAATGGGAGGTAATCATGGAAAACGGAACTCTCCGCCGAAACATCTTCCAACGTATCTTGGGCATCTGTGCTACAAAGGAACCAACGGATGACGGTTGCTGGACCTATGAGAACGGAATAGTAACTGTTGATCTTTCCCGAGCGCCGGAACTATTCATCCAGAATGGAGCCATTCGATTAGAGAAGAAGGATAATCTTCCCGAGCGATTACTTGTTTTCAAAAGCGACGACGGCCAATACCATGCGCTTCGGAATCAGTGCGCTCATGCAAAACGCCGACTGGACCCTGTCCCGGGAGCCCAACAGGTACAGTGCTGCAGCGTTGGGAAATCGTCCTTTGACTATGAAGGTAAAGTCATCTCAGGCACGGCAGGAGGCGATGCACGAACCTACCCTGTTGTTCTCGAGAATAACAAGCTTGTAATTACTCTTTGAGATTTCAGACTAAACCCAATCAATATCCGTGATAGCCAAATCAGAACCTTCTACTGTCAAACTGAAATATCTATATTTATGTCAAGCAATAAAGACTACCGGAAACCGGAACTTGGGAACCACATATGGCAAACATCAGTAGAGTATCAGCAACAGTTCACATCGATATGCCAAGACCTGAAGCCTGGGAATTGCTGCGTGATCTTTCGGTGGCACATAAATATGTTCCAGGCGTAATCAAGACCGAGATATCCACAGAACTCAAAGAAGGAATCGGCGCCAGCCGCAAGGTATATCAGACAGAATCAAAAGCCATAGATGAGACAGTTGAAGAATGGAATGATGGTTTTGGCTTCATGATACGCCTTCACATCGGACACGACGGGCCACCATTACCATTCAAAGAGGCTCACTTTCGCTATGCAATTGACGACAATGGTACCGGTACCACACTAACAACATCACTATCGTATGTGATGCTATGGGGTTGGGCCGGCCATTTATTAGACCGTATCCTGCTCAATAAGATCATCAAGGGCAGAATCCGAAAAGTAGCACAAGAAATGAAATCCTATTACGAATCGGCCCAGAATGTCACACCTCGTTGAAAAGCTTTACTTAGCCTTTTCTATGTCCCTCCGTGTGTAACGCACGCATGAGTGATCAGCAACCATAATGTGCCCATGTACTACTTATAGCACACGGGTTTGTTCCTATTGCA
>JABHWQ010000467.1 GCA_018657655.1 Chloroflexota bacterium
AAGCTCGACCGGTATTCCCTGCGCCCAGCCGTTCTGGGACTTTCAGCGATGGCAGCCATCGCTGTACTGGCACGGGCTCTCCTGTAGGTTTGTAATCATGAAATCAAGGAGGCCGCCAATGAAATCGATAAAATGGCAGTTATACCTGGCCGTAGGTAATATGCTTGCTTGGGTTTTATGTGTCTGCTCCTCGTGCTGTTTGTCAGAGCGGTATTTACTCCAGACCATCAGATTGTGATTACGGTCAAAAGGCTTGACTCATCCTATGGAGTTTTGGTAGCTTTGTACCAGAAGTGAAGGTGTATTAATGCATATAGTAAAAGATTTTCTTAGAGTTATAAGTATCCAAACCTTTGTTGTTGTTGCTATTTCCTGTTTCGCAACTTTCCTTTGCCTGCAATATGACGTTTTCATTGACTTACCCACAGCCTTGATCGGAATCGCTATTATTTTTCCGATTGTGTTTTCAATAAACGCAGCCTATCGGCGGCGGGAGGAAGCCCTGGGCCATTTTGCTTCGCTGAAAGGTCACGGTGTTGCTCTTTATTATGCACACCGGGATTGGGTTCCAGAAAACAACCCGGAAGATGCCCAACGAATGAAGCAGCTTATCGATGATCTTTTGCGTTCAATACACTCCTATTTTTCGGCCAAGAACGGCGATGGTGAACTGTTCCAAGATGTATATCAACGGTTTTCCGATATTTCAGAATCAATGGAAAAGTTAAGGACAGCCGGTGTTAGCAATTCTGAAATCTCCCGGTGTAATCAATACATGCGCGCCATGATGATCGATTTTGAACGAATGAGGAATATTTATCTCTACCGTACTCCAACTACACTCAGGGCATATAGCCATATCTTTTTGAATACTTTCCCGATTTTGTTTGCCCCATACTTTGCTAATTTGGCAGATGAATCTTACACAGTCACTGGATATTTAGTAGCTGCCTTCTATGGTTTGGTATTGGTTAGTCTGGACAATATCCAGGAAGATTTGGAAAGTCCCTATGACCAGATCGGGGCTGATGATCTTAATTTGAATGTTGCTGACCAATACAATCGAATCCTAAACGACAAAACGAAATAACAAAGTTAGTCGCGAGTAAAATTCTATTATTCCCCTATCGTATAATCATTGCGTGTAACACTGGTACTCTTACTATCAAGAACCTCTGGCGTACCCATTATCTGAGGGCCGCAAATGATTTGACAGGACTCAAACAATATTGGGGCATACTTCGAACCTTATTGGCTCATTGCGGGAAATCATGGGAACAGCCTACTGGTTGATCCGCAACCTCCGGCATTTTGGCTTCACGGGCCCGATATACCCGGTAAACCCAAATTCTGAGTATAATGAAGTCTTTGGATCAACGGTTTATTCAACGATCAACGATGTGCCTAAGCCAGTGGACTTAGCTGTATTGATTACGCCTCCAAACATCACTCCCGGAATCATCGAACAATGTGCTCAGAAAGGAGTCAAAGCCGTCGTGGTTCTCTCCGAAGGCTTTGCTGAGTCAGGTGAAGAAGGGATTGATCTTCAGCGTCAATTAACCAATATTGCTCACCGAACCGGAATTCGGATCATGGGGCCGAACACTTTTGGCGTTGTCAACTCCGCTAACGGTTTGGCAACGATAGCGCCCTATCTGGATCAGGAAAGGATCGAAAGAGGGGGCATCGCTATATGCAGTCAAACTGGCTCTACCGGCCCCCAAAAGATGCCGGTCGGCGATTGGGCTTACCCTATAAGCAAGATGTGCGATGTTGATGAATCTGATATCATGGACTACCTTGCAGATGACGCGGAGACTAAAGTTGTCTCCATGCATCTGGAAGACGTGCGAGACCGACCTCGGTTTATGGCCGCAGTCCGAAGGCTGGTTGCCCGTAAACCGCTGGTGGTTTTGAAAACGGCTCGGAGTGAAGCGGGCGCGAAGGCCTCGGCATCTCATGCGGGGCGGGCAATAGCTGAATTCTCTGAACGTACGGTTCAAAATCTTGCGGAGGTTTTTCCTCGTCTGGGTGGGAATCCGGTTGATATTGGCCCTGCCATGTCAGAGTTCATCCAATCCTTTCTACTCCCTCGAACAAGCGGTGGCCATTGTATTGGATGATGATAGTGTTGATTGTGTTACTATTACTTTTTGTGCTGGTCAGCAGCTTATCCCTCTGTATCCGATGGTCGTAGACATGTTCAAGAAATTAATAAAAGGCTCTTCAAAGACCGTCAATATCTGGTTGTACGGAACGAGTTTACCTGCAACGGAGGAATTGAGTCGCCAACTGCAATCGCAAGGGTTGCCGGTGTATTTTGATCTCGATACCGCTATTAAGCCGCTTGGTTATGCGTCTTATTACGCTGAAGTTAAAACAGCCTTTGATGAGGAGTAATTGAGATGGATTTCTTTTGGGACACATATGAAACAGATCCGATAATTGCCGAGGTAGAGGCTCAGTTCGCACGAACAGATCGACTCATTCCCAATTTCAAAACGATGCATCCCTTGGGCGAGTTGCTTCCGCAGGAATGTGTTCTAATGATAGCACACGATTTTGTTAGCGTGCTATTCCAAACAATCGCGCGGGAATGGGCACCGTACATTGCTATGGCGCTGGAAAGGTCAGTGAAAGCGCGGGGGAATGGGATAACAAACCCCGGTCAAGTGATTGATATTCACTTTGGGGATTTCATGGCTGATACTTTCGGGACGATTCAAAAGATATATGATTATTTCGGCATGGAATTTGCTGCTGAGGCAGAAACCAGAATGAGGCAGTTTCTCGCGGAAAATCCTGAAGACAAACATGGGAAACACACGTATAGGTTCTCAGAGACCGGACTTGATCTCGATGAGGAAAGGAATAGGGTTCGGCATTATCAGGAGTACTTTGGGGTCCAGTCGGAGGGAATATCGTAGATTGGAATTAATGCATATCTATGGAGGCGTAGCTTCGAAAGCGACCCACCCAATTCCATCAAATCCTACTTCAGCCCAGGCATGGGCCTGGCTGGCGTAAACGGCGTCTTGGTCTCCATCGCTGGGCAGGAGATAGTAACCGGCAGCTAGCCTCGATGGAATACCCGATGCTCGTGCCAGTATCACGAAGGCGGAATTAAAATTACCACATATGCCCTCTTTGGTTTCGAACAGGAACCAGTCGTTTGGTTCCCACTTGGAAGGTGCCGGTATATAGTCCAGATTGTAATCAAATCTCACCTGCAAATATGTCTCTATCGCTTTAGCTTTCTCAAAGGGAGTCGGCATTCCCTCAGTAATTCCTAAAGAAAGCTCCTCTAATCTATCCGTGATATTGTCAGGTAGATGAAGATATCGAGGATCATCCAGTATGGAGAGTTCATTGAGAACATCTCTGTTGTAATCCCGATAGCTTCGTGAAAGCTCATTAGGATCGGGGGAGATCAGTTCTACTGTATCCGAAGTCCCACTCAAATACTCATATACCGCAGAGACTTTCCTTAATTCCCAGTTCTTGCCATCGTAATCAATGGCCACAGCACTCCTCAGATATCGAACATAGGGACTGCTTTTAACCAGAAAAAGAGGCTCGCCCGATGGTGGTGCTGTGTCTCGTAATGAGAGAGTTGCTACCTGCTTGCTGGCTTGGTAGTCAATGATCTTGATCATGACTGAGGCTGTTAACATACAAGCCATCAGGAGGAAAAGGAGGGTGTGAAGGTTCCGCTTTCTATCGTTGCTTTTTATCTCAATCATCACGCACCATTTTCAAACAGCAATTAGAAGAGATTTGCACAATCTCTCCAAATACTAGCTGCCAGCTTGGCTGGCTTAATGTGTTGTTTGATTTAGTTCGCTTCATTGTAGTCCGGTACACGATCACAAACAATGGCGTGATGGTCATCACCTACATGAGTATTTGGTACTATGTAGCTTTGAGTTGTATTTCCGGCAACCTTTCGCGCTTTCTTTACATATTGCCTATGTAAGTACCGACAATGATGCCTATATTGGAAACCTCAATAGCTTGACTTTCTTTGCATCGCAGAATACATTTGTCACAAGCTGTAATAGATGTATTGGGAATGGCGGTTGAACGAACAATGAAGCAGATGGTTATTGGCTGTTGAAAACTGCTTTGTTGTCATGAATCTGATAGAATCTTTAACCATTGTGAAAGGAGATAAACAGATGTCGATATCCGTAATTGAAGTGGAAAAGAATGGTGAAATTGCCACTGTCACTCTGAATCGGCCCGAGGCGATGAACGCGTTCTCCCGTGAGTTGCGCGGGGCAATCGCTGAAGCCTTCCGCGATCTGCAAGCCGATAACGATACCCGCGTTGTGATCCTAACTGGTGCAGGCCGCGCTTTTTGTGCCGGATTCGACCTCAAAGAGCTGGCATCCGGATCACCGGATGATGCGGCATTCTCACAGGAGACCGATATGCAGGATGCCATAGCCGCTTTTGACAGACCGATTATTGGTGCGATCAATGGACACGCGATTACCGGCGGTTTCGAACTCGCACTTGCATGCGATATCCTCGTCGCATCGAAGGAGGCGAAGTTTGCCGATACCCATGCTCGCGTTGGCATGATGCCGGGATGGGGATTGAGCCAGAAACTTCCTCGCTTGATCGGCATTCACCGAGCCAAAGAAATTTCGTTGACCGGCAACTATATTACAGCCGATCAGGCTGAGTTGTGGGGTTTTGTTAATCGAGTAGTTGTGCCGGATGAGCTTTTACCGACTTGTAGAACACTAGCGGCGGATATTGCATCGTGCGATGATACCGTATTGAGGGCCTACAAAAAACTCATTGATAATGGTTATGATATGACTTTTACCGATGCGATGGCTTATGAATTGACATTTGCCCAGGAATGGATGCATAAGGTCACGTCTGGCAATATCTCTGAACGTCGCGAGCAAGTTCAGAAACGAGGACGACAGCAGAATGTTCAGTGATTTATATTGCAGCCAGCTTGAAAAGATACTGAGTTACTACGGTTTGAATCTCTGCCCGACAACTGCCTGCCTTGCGGCGATGGCCTCTCTACGATCTTCCTTGGTGACGAGTGGAGTGTCGCTGGGGAAATAATCCCGGATCTCGTCGAATTCAATCACCCGGGTGATTGAATTCGGGCACTTGATCACAGTATGTCCATCGAAGGAACATGGTACCCTCCAGTCGTCCCTCTGTATCCAGCCAGTTTGGGATACCTGGATTTTCAGGGCAAATGACATAGCGATAGATGTCATCACTGTTGAGAAATGACATATGCCCATTCAGGTGTGTCTGACGAGTTCGGTAATCCAGAGATTCCCACCACATATTGCCCAATTCAATATTGGTGTATAGGCAATCAGTAACAGGAAATTCGACTAGCAGTGCCTCCCCCGGTTCGAGTTTGAAGTGCCCGATGCTTGTGTTGTTAAACGGATCAGCCATTTCCATTTCACCGACTTTGGGCGGTTCAATGGTGTTAGGCGGGATATCACCGGAACGGAAAAGAAATCAGTGGGCCGTAGAAACTTCTGACGGATTCCACAAATCGCGCCGCGTCATCCAGCTGAGTTGCCATCTTTGTAGGATCAAGCGGATCGGATGATGTACCTTCCATAGTGAGGTTGGTAATCTGTAATGTTCCTTCCGTCTCGGTTTCCCAGTCGTCAAATAGCTTGCGAACCACCATAATCTTGGCATCGGGTTCCAGTTTTAGCCAATTGCCGGGGTGTGGATCGGGACTTGGAATGATCTCGAAACTTCCATCGGGCTCTACGATAAGTTCCTCTGAATTGAGGCTCGATATAGTCCTGAGTTAGTTGTAAGTATCGAACCCAATAAAACCGCTATAGACATTAAAAGATGTGAACACGTTCGTGCCAAGTGTGCCGGTGACCAGATGGGTTTGATCGCCTTGAATCGCTCCTCCGGAGTAGACGTTATCCAGATTATCATGACCGATCTTCACTGGTGCATTGGGATACCTGGTGAAGTAAGGGCGAAGAGGATCATCGTTTTCCACTAATTCGTTCATTCTATAATATGGGTAATATCTTAAAAAAGCCACCGAAATATGAGAGAATGGTGGTATGGCATACAAAAGAAGTTGTCCAAGATGCGGAAATATAAAGAGTTGGGCA
>JABHWQ010000454.1 GCA_018657655.1 Chloroflexota bacterium
ACTCGTCTCAGTCTGCGAATAATATTGGCTACGTGAGAACCGAATATCCCGCGATAGGCGTGTGCCTCATCTATCACCACATATTTCAACTGGCCGAGAAATGCCATCCACGAGCGGTGGTTAGGGATGATGCCGAGATGTACCATATCCGGGTTAGAGAGCACAATTCGAGCTGATCTCCTTATTTGAGATCTTTCGTTTTGAGGGGTATCGCCATCAAGCGTAGCGATTTTGACTTTTGTTTTCGCTGCCTGGGCAAGTTCCTCCAGGGTCCTGAGTTGGTCGTGGGCCAGGGCCTTTGTCGGAAAAAGATAGAGGGCTCGGCTGTCCTTTTGTTCTAGTAGTGAATTGAGTACCGGAATATTGTAGCAAAGTGTTTTGCCGCTGGCTGAGGGGGTAGATATTACAATGTTTTCTCCCGAACCTGCCGCATCGATTGCTTTGGATTGATGGCTATAGAGGGGCGTTAAGTGCAGTGTCTGTAGCGCGGCCTGAAGAGAGGTGTTAAGTGGGTTTTCGATTTGGCCGTGACAAGCTTTGCGAGGGAGAATATGTTCCTGATGAACAATCTGATCCTGATATGTTGAGTAATTCCTCAGGTACTCGAGGAAGCCAGAAGTATCCATTGCTAGAAAGCGTTGATGATCTCGATTTCGTAATCCAAGACCTCAGCATCACCTCTGATAGTTTCGATATAGTCTGCTATCTTGGAGAGCATTTCATTGGCATGCCGTCCGTCATTGCTAACGCAAACAACACCCAATGTGGCCAACTTCCAATGATCGAGATCGTCAACCTCAGCCACGGAAACATTGAACTTGTTGCCCACTCGAGTAGAAATCGATTTTATTACCTTGCGTTTGCCTTTGAGAGAACCGTTTTCAGGCAAACCAAGTCGCACACGTAGCGCCCCAATATTCATTTGAACCCTTTAACTGGCCAGGATTCTTGAGTGATGGAATGCAATGGTGAGGTTTGGGCTTTTAGATCGATCCGAGATATCTAGCGTTGACCCCGCGTGGTGGCGAAGCATTCGTCGCAGTATACTGGCCTATCGCCACGTGGCAGGAAAGGAACCTCGCACTCGGTGCCACAGGAAGCACAGACCGTCTTGTGCATTTCGCGTGGTCCCTGCTGCTGTCCGTAGCTTCCGCGTTTTTTAACCTGTCTGCACTCTTGGCAGCGACGAGGTTCATTAAGAAGCCCTCGGGACTCGTAGAACTCTTGTTCCCCTGATGTGAAGATGAACTCCCGTCCGCAGTCGCGACAAACCAAAGTCTTGTCATCAAATGCCATTGACTACCCCTTTTTCTGGACTGTGTGTCCCAATCGATCCTGAAATCTCAATGCGATTCAAAATCCTACTGCAACCGAAGCCTTCGTCTGATATGAATTGCTGCGATGTCCCACAATCGAAATGGGCACATTAACGTACATTCTACACCATAAATTTGAGAAGTGCAAACAAATTGTAACAGTAAATGAGGGCAGCCTGATTATTTATAACAAAATGGTGGGGTGTTTTAGTAAAAATAGGTTTTTGGAATGGGGAATCCATTGAACCGTGAGGCATACGCAGTAGTGTAGGCACCAGATGAAAGTATATATACAATATCACCTATTTCCAAATCAGGAAGTTTGACCTCATTAGAAATGACGTCCATACTATCGCACGATGGTCCGGCTAATACCCAGTTTTGTAGAGGCCCTTCTTTTTCGGTTATTATCGAGTACTGGATACCGCCTATACTTTCCATGAAACCATTAAAAACTCCAACGTCGATAGAGAGCCAGTTCTCCCGGTTGCGTCTGGCTTTGGCGATAACTGTACTTACCATGATACCGGATTCACCTACCAGTGCCCTTCCGGGCTCTACAAAAATCTCAACATTATCGAGCAATTCTTTTTTCAGAGTCTTTTCTATTACAGAGGAGATTCTATCGATAGATGGTGTTGAATCTGTGTATTCGATAGGGAAACCTCCGCCGATATTGAGCATCTCAAGTCTTATTCCTTTGTTTTGAACCACATCCCACACTGTTCGGCTTTTCTCTATCGCGCTTACCCATGATGCCTCTTCGGTACATTGCGAACCAACATGGAATGTTATCCCATATGGTATTAGAGATTTTTCCGCAGCATGCACCAGCAGTTCTGCTGCTTGCTCTGTTTCAACACCGAATTTTCTACTCAGAGGCCACTGGCTTCCTTCGTTTGATACAGTAAGACGCACATACACGTGACTGCCAGGTGCATGCTTTGCCAGTTTTACGATCTCTTCATGAGAATCAAAGGCAAAGTGTTTCACTCCAGAGGCATAGGCAAACTTGATGAACGAGATGCTTTTGAGAGGATTGCTGGTGATAATCCTGTCAGGGGATACTCCGCAGCTGAACAATAATTCCAGCTCCTGTTCAGAAGAAACCTCAAAACCGGATCCCCATGATTGCATCAATTTGACAATCTTTTTATGGGAATTGGTCTTGACCGCATAGAAAAATCTGGCATGAGGCATTGCCTGGTGGAATTGCTCGAATTTGTGCTGTATCCCCCTTTTTTCTATAGCAAGGAAAGGCGTCTGCCGGGTTTTTGCCAGACGCTTGACGTATTGGGGGATACTATTGTTGGGAGTTCCCTTGAGCATTGTGAGTACCTCTGGTATGGTCCGATTTTCTATCGATTAACCACAAGTGACATTCAGATATGATATTTTGACTTGCGGTTATAGTCCGACCTCATGTATGGGGACGCCTTTTCTTGCGTCACCGTTTGGAAGGGTGTCTACTCGATTTCCGGATGGGGACGATCGAGAGTGCGACTCTTCACACCAGTAAGACCGAATCTTTGCTCCAGAGCTTCGGTCGCTTTCCGTGGATCGAATTCGCTACAGGAGAAAATATCGATATTGACATATGACCGCTCGGGGAAAACATGGATGCTTATGTGGCTTTCGGCCAGGAGAACGAATCCTGAGAGTCCCTGCTCGTGAGGTTCGGGGATGTTGTGGCGAGTGACTTGGGGAGTGGATACTTTGGTCATTCTGATTTCTTCGGGGTACGTATCGAGGAAATTGTAGATGAACTCTTTATCCTCTATTTTTTTGGGATCGCTGAAGTACCCATCGATGATCAAGTGCATTGGATCCACCCCCTTCCCGTATTTTGTTATTGAAAAACAGTACCGGCCAGAAGCTGACCTTTATACCAATCGTAAAAATCAACCTGACAAATTTCACACGCTATGCTGATCGGAGTCGCCAGGGCGCTTCCGTTGTGACGCGATCTTTTTACAGTACTGTTGCTGGTTCTTAGGACGTTTGTATTATCTGTTGGTGATAAATGGTCGCATTCCATAGAGGCCGGAACCATCACCTCCTTTGCTGCTCAGAACAAGCCAGCATGCGAATGATACCATATTTAGGGACAAGATACAACGTTCATTGAAGGTAAAAAGGAGTAGAAGTACCTTCAATAACTCGATATTGAGGGCGAAGAATCTTCAGGATGAGTGGTTAAACGGATTGCGTACTAGTTTTACTCTATATTGGATACAAGGCATCGACTAGTAGAGTGTTTCCCATTCTTGCACTTCTAAGGGAAACATCCAAGCTGGCATGACGATATCTTTATTTCCAATTCGTCGGCAGCTTCCTTAACTGATAGAGGAAGTACCCTCATTTCCTCGGCGATTTTGAAGGCAACTGCACACGGTAACTTGCCGTTCACAAGTGACATCATGATCTTCTCTTCAAGATTGGTACCCATCGTTATGTCAACCTCCCGTAATGAATTCTTTGATGGCATCAAAATACTGCTGAAGGCCTACCAGCATCAGTGTATTGTGGTCGCCGCCTCTAATTATCAGAAGCTTTTTATCTTCGGAGCCGATATTTTCATATATAGTCTCTGCCTCAGTTGGAGGGATGAGCACATCTTGTTCCCCGTGAATGAACAGTGCAGGCATGGTAATTTGTCTGATTCGCTCCAGAGCAGTTTTTTCAAAATCATCAAGGTTGGGAATTGAAACCGGTAAGCCGAGATACCTCATTAATCGTCCGTTCTGGGCAAAACCGCTTTCTATGATCAGACCATTCATTTCTTCAGGATGGTTCGCCGCCAAGTCCAACGCTGGCTGACTCCCAAGCGATCGTCCCATAACGAATATCTTCTCGGTGTATCCACTGGAATCAAGCATGTCCCGGAAGTAGTTGAATATTTGATGGCAATCAGCAGCAGTGTTGGTAAAAGTAGGTTGCCCATCGCTTTTACCGTAGCCACGATAATCGGCCACGAAGAGGTTGACACCGATCTCATTGAAAAAGCGGGCGATCCAATCATATTCGCAGGCGACTTCCCCGTTGCCGTGGAAATACAGGATAGATGGACCGCTCGTGTCCACAGGGTAGAATCGGCAGAAAATAGAAATACCGTTTTCTACTATAACCTGATGATCAGTTGCGTCTTCCGGGGCAGGGGTCCAATCTGATCTGGGAAAAAATACAAACTGGAGCAGCAATGGGTCATCGAGTTGGGAATAATCCAATTGATCGGCCATCGGATATATTTTAGGGGACTTGTAACTATTCCGCAAGACAAATTGTGATTGCTTAATATCGGGTGAAGGGGCGAGTTGCAAATTAGCCCCACATCATTAAACTCTCTTTAACTCAAACACCACCGGGTTCTCCGGGTCCGGGCAGGCTACAGTGGTCTTCCCCTCTTCTGTCTCCCACGGGAAAGAGCAGCCGGATTGCAATACTGTCGCAAAGGGAAATAGTGAGCAGAAAGCCCATGAGCACATGCTGTCCGGGGTATTTTGTCCTATAATAAATTTGTCCCCGACTTTATGCCCGGCGGAACAAATACCTTGTTGGGAGATAACTCTGGCTGCTACATCTTTCATCTCTTGCATCGTTTCTACTCCTGTATAATCGCGAGCCTTTCAACTGGTGTCATTCTGAGCGAAGCGAAAGAATTTCCTTACACATCAGAGCCTGTCCTGAGCTTGTCAAAGGAACAAACTCCGCGTGGCTATCTTCAAGTCCTCCGATGAGATTGCTTCGTCGAAAATACTTCTCGCAATGACATATTGTTGTGGTATCTTTATCGTTGGGTGGTCCGGTTCTATTTCAGCAATCGTCTGCGCATTAACACCAGCGCCAGACGGAAAAATACGATGGTTATTACGATGACCAACGCCAGAGCCCCGAGCAAGCTCCATTCCAGATCACCCTCTGTAACTGCACGTATTATTCGAGAGACCGGTGTGAGAGGGGCAATCCAAGAGAGTGTATGGACAAGGCTGGGAAACGAATCCAAGGGAAAGAACACCCCGCTGAAAAAAAACATTGGTGTGGCAAACAAAGTGAAGAAATAATTGAAACTGCTTATACCCGGCGCTATTGCAGTGAAAGTCAGAGCGATAGAAGCGAACATCAACCCGGCAAGAAATCCCATC